>JAFADT010000601.1 GCA_023424585.1 Pseudomonadota bacterium | reverse complement strand
GGGCTACGACGCCATCCAGGTGGGCAGCGCGGAGGAGGCGGAGTTCGCCGTGCGCAACAAGCGCATGGACGCCGCCATCGTGGATGTGTTCCTGCCCGGCCGCAGCGGCACCACCCTGATGTCCCGGCTGCGCGAGCGCTTCCCGCAGGCCGTGCTCATCGGCGTGAGCGCGATGAGCGACGCGGCCACCGCGCGCAAGTGCAAGGGCCTGGGCGCGGACCTCTTCATCGGCAAGCCGTTGGATCCGGAGAAGCTGGCCAAGGCGCTGAAGACCCAGCATCACAGCTGGCACTGAGGACGGCGGGGGAGCGGGTTCCGGTTGCACACCCCCGCCGGACGGCCGATGCTCCCTGGCGTGAAGAACCTCGCCTCCGGCTTCCTGCTGGCCATGCCCCAGCTTGGAGACCCGAACTTCTACCGCTCGGTCATCCTGATGATCGAGCACGGGGAGACGGGCTCCATGGGGCTCGTCGTGAACCGGGGGGCGTCCCTGACGCTCGGTGAGCTGGCGCGCGGCCAGTCGATGGAGATCGCGACGGACCGCGTGTCGCAGCCGGTGTTCGTGGGGGGCCCGGTGGAGCCCCAGCGCGGCTTTGTCCTGCACGACGACGACACCGTGGCGGAGAAGCACCCCGTCCTGCCCGGCCTCTACCTGAGCGTCACCCTGGACGCGCTGGGCCCCTTGCTACAGCGGGCGCACCCGCGCGTGCGCTTCTGCCTGGGGTACGCGGGCTGGGGCCCCAGGCAACTGGAGAATGAGATCGCCGCCGGCTCGTGGCTGTTCGCGGACGCCACCGCGGACGCGGTGCTGGGGCAGGATCCGGTGAAGCTGTGGGATGCCACCCTGCGCGGCCTGGGCGTGGACCCGGCCATGCTGGTGATGGGAAAGGGGATGAACTGATGCTCGACGCCGAGACGCTGCGCCGTTACCTCCTGGACGCCCTGCCGGGCTCGGAGGTGGAGCTGAACGACACCACGGGGACGGGAGACCACTTCGAGGCGCGCGTCATCTCCCCCGCCTTCACCGGCAAGACGATGGTGGAGCAGCACCAGTTGGTGTACGCGCCGCTGCAGCCGTGGCTGAAGTCCGGCGAGCTGCACGCGCTGGCGCTCAAGACCTATTCGCCCGAGCAGTGGAAGAAGCTCGGGCCCCGCTGAAGAAGGAGCAACGATTCATGGATCCGACCCTCAAGGCCCAGTTCGACGAGACGGTGAAGTCGCACCCCATCGTCCTCTTCATGAAGGGCAACGCCCTGTTCCCCCAGTGCGGCTTCTCCGCGCGCGCCCTCCAACTGCTCCAGCCGCTGGGCCCGGTGCACACGGTGGACGTGCTGGCGGACCCCGCCGTGCGCCAGGGCATCAAGGACTACTCCAACTGGCCCACGATTCCGCAGGTCTACATCCACGGGAAGTTCGTGGGCGGCTCGGACATCCTGATGGAGCTGGACCAGAGCGGCGAGCTCCAGGCGCTGGTCGCCGCCGGCCCCAAGTAGCCGGGCGTCCCGCGCGGGGGGCCAGGTGGCCCGGGGGGAGACCCGGGCCCCGTCCCCCGCGTAGACTGGGCGGCGGTCGCCAAGAGGGGTTGAGAGCCGCCGTGCCCACCGTCACATCGCCCGAGTCGAAGCCGCAGGACGCGTCCACCGAAGTGCCCGGAGTGCCGGTCGAGGGTGGTCCCCTCCCTCCTGGCGCGAACGTCGCGGTCGCCGCGCCCGGCGCCGCCGTCGCGGATCCGGATGACCTCGTCAGCACGGAGAAGACGCCCACGCTGGTGGACCGCGTGCAGGCGTTCCGCGCGAAGTACGAGAAGCAGGAGATGGCCCTCTTCTTCTTCGCGGGCTTCCTCTACGACGTCCTCACGCTGAGCCCCGTGGACGATGCGCTCACGGAGGTGCAGAACTTCGCGTACCTGGCCATCCTCGCGGTCCTGCTGGTGCTGGAGCAGCGCTACCCCGAGGGCGTGGAGCCGCCGAGGCTGCTGGCCAAGGTGTGGCGCTTCCGCGAGGACGCGCTGCACTTCTTCCTGGGCAGCCTGCTGAGCGCGTTCACGCTGTTCCTCTTCAAGAGCTCGTCGGGCTTCACGCCGCTCCTGTTCATGGCGGGCATGTTCGGCCTGCTGGTGGCCAACGAGCTGCCGCGCTTCCGGCAGCTGGGCCCCGTCATCCGCGTGGCCGTCTTCAGCCTGTGCGTGACGCTGTACTTCGCGTCGCTGCTGCCGGTGCTGCTGGGGCGGGTGGGGTGGTGGATCTTCACGCTGTCCGTCGCGCTGGGCTGCGGCAGCGTGTACGGGCTGCTCCGCGTGGTGCAGCGGTGGCGCCCGGACGACGCGAAGGCGCTGCTCCGCTCGGTGGCGGTGCCCGGCTTCGGCGCGCAGGCGCTGCTGCTCGGGTGCTACTTCCTGGGCGTGATTCCGCCGGTGCCCCTGGCGGTGCAGTACAGCGGCATCTACCACGCGGTGAAGCGCGTCTCCCCGGGCGTGTACCACCTGACGTCGGAGGCGCAGCCCTGGTGGAAGGTGTGGACGGCGTTCCACCACGGCGACCAGGACTTCGCGGTGCGCGCCGGCGAGCAGCCCGTGTACTTCTTCCGCATCTTCGCCCCCAAGGGCTTCCAGCAGTACCGCGTGCGCGTGCGCTGGTACTTCGACCACCCGGAGAAGGGCTGGACGGCGCTGGGCAAGGGCTTCCTCGCCACGGTGAGCAGCAACGGCACGGAGGGCGGCTACCGCTACTACGCGAACCCGGGCACCACGCCCAAGCCGGGCGACTGGCGCGTCGTGCTGGAGACGGAGGACGGGCACGAAATCAACCGCCTGAACTTCACCGTCACCGAGGACACGCGCACCGAGCCGCGTCCGGAGAGGGTGGACGTGTCCGTGCTCAAGGTCATCAAGCCCATCTCGCTGGAGGACTGGCAGCGGCTCCAGCCCCCCGCTCCGGCGCCCACGCCCGCTCCCGCGCCTACGGCGCCGGCGCCTTGAGCAGCGCCACCTGACCCAGCAGCACCGGCACCGCCGTCTCCACGCGCAGGATGCGGGGGCCCAGGGAGAAGGGCTGGAAGGCGTGCGTCTCCAGCAACTGGGCCTCGAAGGGCACCCAGCCGCCGTCCGGGCCGATGGCGAGCACCACCCGCGTGGCGTGCGTGATGTCCCGGGCCTGGAGGGAGTGGCTGGAGGGCGGGTGGGGGAGCAGGCGCAGGGGCTCCGGGCCGAAGACGTCGTTCAGCTCGTCCTCGACGAAGGGGCGGAAGCGCTCGCGGATGAGGACCTCCGGCAGGCGCGTGTCGCGGGCCTGCTCCAAGCCCTGGAGGAGCAGCTCGCGGACGAAGGCCTCGTTGAGCACCTTGGAGTCGAAGTAGCTCTTCTCCACGCGGGCCGCGTTCACCAGCACGATGCGGTCCACGCCCAGGGACGCCACGGCGGGCAGGACCTTCTTGAGCGCCTTGGGGCGGGGGATGGCCAGGAGCAGGTCCACGCCGGCCCGGGGCGGGGGCTCCTCCGTGAGGTCCACGCGCAGGTGGAGCACGCCGGGGGTGTTCTCCAGCACCTCGCCCGTGCCGGTGAGGCCGTTCAGGCGGCCCACCCGGAGGGACTCGCCGGGTTCGGCCTTGAGGACCTCGCGGGCGTGCTGGGCGCGGCGGCCGGTGAGCCGGGCGGTGCCGTTCGGCTGGAAGTCCTCGTCGAAGAGCAGGAGCAGGTTCACGGTCCCCCTCATGTAGCCGTTCCCGGCCGGGCAGGGGAGGGGGCGAGCCTCCCGAGGTGGGCCGCCCCGGCCGCCGGCGCCGGGCCGTGATAAAGGGCCACAGCGTGCGTACCTTCTGCATCCGGTGTCTGCGTCCCGAAAGCGCGTGCTACTGCGCGCACGTCCCCCAGCTCCAGACGCGCACGCGCGTGGTGTTCCTCCAGCATCCGCGGGAGCGGCGCGTGGCCATCGGCACGGCGCGCATGGCGCACCTGTCGCTGCCCAACTCGGAGCTGCACCGGGGCGTGGACTTCACCGGCCACGCGCGGCTGGAGGAGCTGGCGAAGCACCCGGAGCGCGTCGCGGTGCTCTTCCCGGGCGAGGACGCCATCACGGTGGAGGAGGCCCAGGCGAACCCGCCGGAGACGCTCATCGTCGTGGACGGCACCTGGCCGCAGGCGAAGAAGGTGGTGATGCGCAACCCGGTGCTCGCGGCGCTGCCGCGCATCGGCTTCGTGCCGCGCCGCCCGAGCAACTACCGCATCCGCGCGGAGCCGGCGGACCACTGCGTCTCCACCATCGAGGCGGTGGCGGAGATCCTGGGCCAGTTGGAGGGCAGGCCGGACTACTTCGACAAGATGCTGGGCGCGTTCGAGTTCATGGTGGACACGCAGCTGGAGCGGCAGGAGACGCGCACGACGCCCAACCGCCGCCGCATCTACAAGGGCGAGTGGCGCCCGCCGCTGGAGCTGCGCTCGCTGGCGGAGGCCGCGGACCGGCTGGTCCTCTTCTACGCGGAGGCGAACGCGCACCCGCTGGAGACGGGCATCCCGCCGGAGCTGGTGCACCTGGTGGCGGTCCGCTTCGCCACGGGCGAGCGCTTCGAGGCGGTCATCGCGCCGGAGCAGCCGCTCGCGCACAGCACGCCACTGCACGTGGAGCTGTCGGAGGAGGCGCTGCGCGCCGGTGAGCCGCGCGCGCAGGCGCTGGCCCGCTTCGAGGCGTTCCTGCGCCCGGACGACGCGCTGACGGTGTGGACCACGTTCGCCCTGGACCTGCTGTGGAGCGGGGGCCTTCGGCGCAGGGCCGCGCGCAATGTGCGGCTGGCCACGGCGCGGGCGCTCAAGGGCAAGGCGGGGGGCGTGGAGCAGGCGGTGGGCCTGCTCAAGGCGCCCGAGGTGGCCA
>JAFADT010000785.1 GCA_023424585.1 Pseudomonadota bacterium | reverse complement strand
CCTCCGTCGAACCGGACGACGGCGTGGCGGACACGGGCGGCGCGACGTCCGGCGTCACCGGGGCCGCGGGCGCGGTCTCCCGCGGGGGCGGCGGCGTGGCGGGCTTGCGCTTCGCCTTCGCGGGCTTGCGCTTCGCCGCGGCGACCATCACGGGGGCGTCCGGCGCGAGGGCCGCGCCAGCGGGGGAGGCCGCCAGGAGCATGACGGCCAGGAGGGGAGAAATGACGCGGGTCATCATGGGGTTCCCGGGAGGACAACGCGGCCCGTCGAGAGAATGGGGGGCCATGCCTTCCCAGGCTACCCCGGCTCTCAGCTCCGGTGCACTGCGGTGCACACCGGGTCCGGGTGAACCTCACGATGTCGGCATACCCCTGGGTGGATGCAGCCATAAGAACCCCAGGGGCCGCCGGAAGTCGCGCGCGGCGTGGTGATTGTCAGGCCGGCGTCGTCGAAGGCACCTCCGACCGGGGCGCGGTGCCGTGCGCGAGCTCCTGGCCCAGGGCGTGCGGATCGAAGTAGGCGTAGAAGCGGCGGACCCGGTCGCCGTCCCACTCGATGATGGACACGCCCTCGTAGGCGATGGCGGCGCCGCTGCGCGCGGTGCCCTGCGTCTCCCACTCCAGGGCCACGCGGTCGCCGGACTCGATCGTGTTGCGGAAGGTGGACTTCACCTGGCCCAGGGTGGCCTTGTATTCGGTCCAGAAGCGGCGGGCGCCGTCGACGCCGGAGAAGACGTGGGGGGAGGCGACGTTGCTGACCTGCGCGTCGTCGGTGAAGAGGGCGACCATCGGCTCGACGTCGCCGTCCGCCTCCAGTTTCAGCAGTGCATCCACGAACCGCTGCGCTCGTTCCATCGGAAGTCCTCGCTCATCGCGAAAGGGGATGTGCGGGAAGGGTGCGCACGCGAGGGGGACGCGGCCTGCCGGCGGAGGCCGCTCCCTCGTCCCGCGGTCGGAGGCCCCACCCCCTTGCCCCCGGGCGGCCGCTGATGGAAGAGGGACGCCGTCATGCCCCAGGAAGCCCACCGCCCCGAGCCCGCCTCCACTCCGAGGAGACAGTCCTGGCAGGAGGCCGAGGCAGCCCTGCTGGCCCTGGCCCCTCCCGTGACGGAGGAGGCCGAGGGTGCGCCGGCGGGGGCGGCCCCCGCGCCCGGGGTGGACTCGCCGCCCGGCTGGGGCACCGCCGTCTTCGTCGCGCTGGGCGCGCTGTACCAGGTGCGCCGGGCGATGCCGCTCGCGGACGTGACGCCGTGGGACTTCGGGGCGCTGCTCTCCAAGGGCTACGGCATCGTGGCCTTCCTGGTGCTGTTCCCCTCGCTGGTGGCGCTGTGGGGCATCGCGCGGGGTGACCTGAGGAGCGGGGCCTCCACAAGCGCCCCCCCAGGTCCCGGACCGCGCACCCCCGGGAGATGTTCGAACGCCTGGGATTCACCCCGGTGGGCACCCACGCGAAGCACGCGCGGGTGGACGGCGCGTGGCACGACGTCGTGGTGGTGGAGAAGGTGCTGCGCTGACGCGTCCGGAGGCGGTCCCACGGACACTGTCTCCTCATGGCACCCGAGGACAGGAGGGCCCCCCTTGCTCCCGCGCTTCCGCCGGAGGATGACTGTCCGCCAGGAGCACCCATGCCCCAGCAAGCCCTCCGTTCCGCGCCGTCGTCCTCCGCCACCGACGAGGCGCCCGCCGACGTCCCCGAGCCCATCGCGGCGGAGGCGTTCCCGCCGCTGACGCTCCTGCTGGAGGAGGTGCGGTCACCGGGGATGGTGCGCGCGGACATCGACGCGCTCATCGTGGGCCTGGGCCGTCCGCCCGCGCCGGACGAACCGCTGCGCGAGCGGGCGGATCTGCTGCTGGGGCTCCTGGACCGGAGCAACCCGGTGGGAGACTACGCGAGCTCGGGCGGGATGAAGGTGCGGCACGCGGCGAAGGAGGCCCTGCTCGCCCTGGGCTATCCGTACGCGATGGAGCTGCCGCCCGACCTGCTGGAGACGGAGCGCGAGGGGGGGAGGAAGCCGGGGCTGAGCGGGGGGAACATCACGCTGGCGGTGGTGAGCCTGCTGTACCAGTCCGGCGGCCTGGTGGCGCTGTGGTTCCTCCTCGACTACTTCCGGATGCCGGCGGCGGCCGAGGTGCTGCTGGGCGCCGGCGCGGGCCTCGTGCTCGCCACCGTGTGCGCCCTGATGGGCCACCACTCCCGGTCGCGGGACATGCAGAGCGTCGGCTCGGCGCTGCTGTGGGTGGCGACGGTGGGGTGGATCCTCCTCGCCCTCCCGGCCGCCGTGTTCACGAGTGGCATGGCCCTGCTCTTCGTCCCTTGGCACCTGGCGATGTGGACCGCCATCGCCCTGCGTCCGGAAGATGATCCGGAGAAGCCGCCAGCGCCGAGAGCGCCCCGGCCCAGGTCCTGACCCCGCCGTCCACCGCGCGACCCGCCAGTTGATGGGGTGGCGCAGCGGCGGCTCGCGAACGTGCGGGTGCTCAGCGCCGGGCGGCCTGGGCCCACTCCTCGCGCGTCCAGCCCTGGCGTTCATAGAGGGCCCGGCGCTCGGCGGGCAGGGCGTCCCAGGACACGCCGGGGTCCAGGTCCTGGGGGCGGCTGAAGAGGCCGGGGACGTCACCGCGGACGGCCAGCGCGGCGCGCTCGGGGGTGAGGCCGCGCAGGCCGTAGCCCAGCTTGAGGGCGGCGTGGCCCTGGCTGGCCTTGTCGGAGACTTCGAAGGAGACGCCGCCGCCGAACTCCGCGGTGCGCGGGTTGAGGCTCGCCTGGGCGCGGGCGTGCGAGCCCGCGCCCAGGGACAGCTCGACCTTGCCTTCCGAGTCGCGGCTGATGCTGGCGATGCCCAGCTCCACCTGGAGCTGCGCCTCCGTCTTGCCGTGCGCGTCCGTCATCACCTCCAGGCCCAGGGGTCCAGCCTTGGTGGCGACGCCCGCCTGCGTCTCGCGGTCGGTGGTGCCGCGCGCGGAGACATGGGTCTCGCTCTTGAAGTGGAGCAGCTCCAGGGACGCGCTCACTTCGGCGGAGACGAAGGCGCCGGCGGGCCGCTGGCCGGAGAGGACCTGGGCGCGGGCGGTGACGGCCTCATACGCCTGGACGAGCGAGTGTCGGGGGCGTCCCAGGCCAGCCTTCCATTCCGACTCGTAGCGTTCCCGCTGGGGGTCGGACCAGGAGAGGCCGAGCGAGGTTTCGCGAAGGTCCAGCGGCCGCGGAGGTCCCAGCGCGCGAAGGGCCTGGAGGCTGCCGGCCTGGGCCACGGCGTCGCCGTAACGGGCCAGGTACGCGTCGTAGGCGACGACGGTGGCGCGGCCCATGTCGGTGGCGTGGGCGTTCACGGCGTCGCGCAGGGCGGCGGGCAGCTTCGGATCATTGACGAAGGTCTCCGGTCGTCCAGGCATGCCGAGCGGTCCCTCCGTGCCGCCCGGGCGACGCGAGAGGACGCCCTTCGACGCGGCCTGTTCGAGGAAGGCCTGGCGCGACGGAGCGTCCATCCGGGACACGTAGGTGGAGAGCAGCCCATCGCGGTCCATGCGCTCCAGCGTGGCGAGGTACGCGTCGCGAGGCACGGCGCCAAGCGCAGCGTGCGCGGCCTTCACGTCGCTGTCGGTGAGGAAGGGGTTGGAC
>JAFADT010000783.1 GCA_023424585.1 Pseudomonadota bacterium | reverse complement strand
CCCTCGCGCGGCGCTGGCCCTGGCCGCCGCGGGCCGTGCGCGAGCGCTGCTCGATGGCCGGCCCAACGTGGGCTTCGACGACGTGGTGGCCGCGGCGCCCGCCGCCCTCAACCACCGCCTGGTGCTGGCCTACGAGGCGTCGCTGGAGAAGGTGTCCGCGCCGGACGTGGTGCGCGAGCTGCTCAAGGCCACCCCCGAGGTGCCCCGTGGCTAGCCGCGCGGCCTGGGCCCTCGCCGTGCTCCTGGGGGCCCTGCTCTGGACGGGCCTGCCGGGGCTCCCCGGCGAGACGGCGGCGCTCGCGACCAGCCCGGTGGCGGTGGAGGCGCGCGACAAGGAGCCGGAGGGCAGCGGCTACCGCGAGGTGGTGGAGACCGTGGAGCCCCTCCCCGACTCAGGGGACCTCAAGGCCTCCATGCGCGTCGTCACGCTGGTCCCCAGCCGGGGCTACACGCCCATCCAGGTGACGGTGCACAACACCGGCGGACAGCCGCGTCCGGTGCGCCTGTCCATCTCCGCGCAGGGACGCCGCACGGAGCGCTCGCTGGAGGTGGCGCCCCGGGAGCGCGCCGTCGCCTGGCTGCTGCTGCCCGCGGACCTGCAGGGCGGGACGCTCCAGATGGACTCGCCCGGGCTGGACACCGTCGCCGAGGGCTTCTACCTGGACGGCTACCGGGGCGCTCGCGTGATGGTGCTGGGGGACGTGAAGTCCTTCGAGGCGGCGACGGGGCTGGGCCGCGCTCCGGACACCACGGAGCCGCTCGTCGCCGCGCGCTTCCTGGAGCCGCGCACCGCGCCGCGAGAGCTGGCCGCCTACGCGGGCTACGACGCGGTGCTGGTGGCGGTGCCGCCGGACCAGGTGCCCGCCGACGTCTGGGCGGTGCTGGAGAGCTACGCGGTGAGCGGAGGCAAGCTGGTGCTGGACCAGCCTCCCGCGAACCCCCGCCTGCTCTTCCCGCTGCTCCAGGACGAGAAGGCGGAGCTGTCGAGCTACGGGTTCGGCTTCGTGCGCCAGTTCCACGAATGCCGGACGCGGACGCCGGGCTGCGGCTTCAGCCTCTGGGAGGACACGCAGCGGTCGCAGGCCGTGGTGACGCCCGCGGGCCCGCCGCCCCGGTGGGAGCGCCACGACCTGCTGAACGACGGACGGCTGCCGCTGCTCACCAGCGCCCGCGCGCCCGTGGGCCGCTTCATGCTGCTCATCTTCCTGTTCACGCTGGCGGTGGGGCCGGGCGGGTGGATGCTCGCCCGGCGCAAGGGGCCGCTGGCGGTGCTCATCGCCGTGCCCGCGCTGGCGGTCCTCACCAGCCTGGGCCTGGTGGCGTGGTCCGTGCTGGTGGACGGCTTCAGCGTGCACGCCGCGCGCTACAGCTTCACGCTGCTGGACCGCGAGCGCTCCCGCGCGGTGACGGTGGGCCTCAACGCCTGGTACGCGAACCTCGCGGAGGACGGCGCGCGCATGCCCGCCTCCAGCGTGCTGCTGGCCCCCAACGACCCGGAGGATCCGCCGCGCCTGCTGGACTGGACGAACGGGCTCGTCGTGAAGAACAGCTTCCTGCCCTCGCGCAGCTACCGCGAGTGGGGGGAGATCGCCGTGGTTCCCTCGCGCGCGCGGCTGACGGTGCGCAAGGCCGACGACGGCGTGCGGGTGCAGAACGCGCTGGGCGCTCCGCTGAGGGGCGGCACGTTGAAGCTGGATGGCCACTTCTGGGCCCTGCCGGAGCTGGCGGACGGCGCGGAGGGGCTGGCCACGCCCCTGGACGCGGCCCCCGGGGAGCTGCTGGGCCTGGCGCACGAGCCGCTCTCGCGCTTCGGGGACGCGATCGCGCCCCTGGTGCAGCCGCTGGAGAATGGGACGTTCGTGGCGCGGCTGGACGGGCGCGGCTTCACGCCCACGGCGGTGATGGACGTGGCGCTGGATGCCGGGCTGCACGTGGTGCGCGGTCAGGCCGAGGAGGCACGACGATGAGCCTGCTGGAGGTGAAGGGGCTGCGGCGCGACTACGGCGCGCTGCGCGCGGTGGACGACGTGTCGTTCACGCTGGAGGCCGGCAGCATCCTGGGCTTCATCGGCCCCAACGGCGCGGGCAAGAGCACCACGCTGCGCATCCTGGCCACGCTGGACGTGCCCACCGCGGGCTCGGTGCTGCTGGACGGCACGTCGCTGGTGGACGCGCCGGACCGGGCCCGGCCGCTCCTGGGCTACATGCCGGACCGCTACGGCACCTACGACGACGTCACCGTGAGGGAGTTCCTGGACTTCTTCGCGCGCGCGTACGGGCTGAAGGGCGCGCAGCGCAAGCAGCGGGTGGACTCGGTGATGGAGTTCACGGGGCTGGGGCCGCTGGCGGAGAAGCTCACCACGGAGCTGTCCAAGGGCATGCGCCAGCGCGTGGCCCTGGGGCGCACGCTGCTGCACGACCCGCGGCTGCTGCTGCTGGACGAGCCGGCGGACGGGTTGGATCCGCGGGCGCGCATCGAGCTGCGCGAGCTGCTCCGCGCGCTGGCGGACCAGGGCAAGTCGGTCATCATCTCCAGCCACATCCTCACGGAGCTGGCGGAGATCTGCGACAGCTGCGTCATCATCGAGCAGGGGCGCCTGCTGGCGCAGGGCCGGGTGGAGGACGTGCTGCGCCAGAGCGCGGGCCCGGCCCGGACGACGGAGCTGATGGTGCGGCTGGCGGCGCAGGGGGACGCGGGCGAGGCGCTGTGGGCGCGCACGGAGCGCACGCTGCTGGAGCAGCCGCGCGTGAAG
>JAFADT010000782.1 GCA_023424585.1 Pseudomonadota bacterium | reverse complement strand
CAGACGTGACACCTCTTCGAGCATTTCCCTCATCGACATGGGCCTACTCTCCATAGGGATGATCCGTGCCCACCTGGGTCCACGGCGGCTCGTTGGCGTAGCACTGGTTATAGAGGCCAAAGAGATCGTTGTTTCCACTCTCCTCGGTGGTGATGGACGGTCGGAGCGGCGCATCAAGTGGCTCACGGAGGTTCGGATCCGGTGGACTCGGACTCCGGGCACTTCATCGACGCGCAGGCGAAGGCCCTCGGGGCCCTGGCGCACTGAGGAGCACGGCGGACGCTCAGCCCGCCATCCGTGACCAGTCGTCCTCGTGGGTGAAGAGCGTCACGCCCAGGCGCTCGCAGACGTCCGCGTGCGTCTGGGCGGCGGGGCCTCCCACCCAGAGGGGCAGGCCCTTGGGCAGCGCCTGCCGGATGTGGCCGAGCACGTCCTCGAACACCGTGGCGCCCTGGTTGGTCACCGCGGACAGGCCCACCACGTCTGGCCTTGCCCGCGCCACCGTCTCACCCAGCCCCTCCGCCGGCACGCGCTGCCCCAACAGCGTCACCCGCAGGCCCGCGTACCGCAGCCGCAACGCCGCGCCCAGCAGGCCAATCTCGTGCTCCTCCTCCGGGAAGCACGCCAGCACCGCGTGCTTGTGCCCTCCGCGAGGAGAGCCGTGCAGCAGGCTCACCAGCCGCTCGCGCACCACCTGCGTCACCAGGTGCTCCTGCGCCACCGTGAGGGCTCCCGCATGCCAACGCTCGCCCACCTCGCGCTGCACCGGCACCAGCACGTCCTCGAAGGCCCTCAAGGGCGGCAGCGCCGCCAGCACTTCATCCAGGACGCGCACCACGCGGGGCTGGTCATACGCCTGGGCCGCGGACAGCACCGCCGCGCGCCACGTCTCCGGCTGCGACCCGGTCCGCTCCTCGGGGCCCTCGACGGGAGGGGGAGCGGCCACCTCCAGCTCCGCGCGCAGCTGGGGCAACAGCTTCGCCGCCTCGCTGATGGACACCCCCTCGTCCGTCAGCGCCTTGAGCCGCTTGAGCAGGGCCACGTCGCGGTCGGTGTAGACGCGGTAGCCCGCGGGCGTGCGCTCCGGCGCGAGCACCCCGTAGCGGCGCTCCCAGGCCCGGATGAGCTCCACCCGGACCCCCGACAGCTCCGCGGCGACGTGGATGCGATAGGTGCGCTCAGCCATGGTGTGGGTGCTTCATGGTCGGTTCTGCGCGTTTCGCGCCTGCTGCCAGACGGCGATGAGCTCCTCCGCGGACTCCGCGTACTGCGCGCCCAGGGTGAACAGCGCCTTCAGGTGCTCCCGCGCCCCAGGACCGCCTACCACCACCGGCGCGGGCACGCACGCCTGCATCGCCTCCGACAACACCGAGACGAAGTCCCCCACGTCCCGGCGGCGGCTGAACGACAGCGCCACCACGTCCGGGCGCACCTGCAGGCAGGCCCCCCGCAACGCCTCCGCGGGCGTGTCCGCCCCGAGCAGCGTCACCCGCCACCCCCGCGCCTTGAGGTGCACGCCCAGCGCGAGCAAGCCCCCCTCGTGGTGGTCCCTCGCCGGACACGCCAGGAGCCCCCGGGGCCCCTCCCCCACGCGCTCCATCCCCGTCAGCAGCATGCGCAGCCGATGCCGCACCAGCGCGGACGCCATGTGCTCGCGCGCCACGTCCAGGCGGGAGGCCATGTCCCGCAGCAGCGGGACGAGGACGGTGTCGCAGCACGTGATGGCATCCAGCCCCGCCTGGGCCTCGGACAGCGCCGCGTCCGCGGCCTCCGAGTCCAGCTCCATCACCGCCGCCCAGAAGCGCTCCAGGTGCCTCACTCCCGGCGGGCCGAACGTGCGGGGCTCGTCGCGCACCTGGGCGATGGCCTCGCTCACCGCGAGGCCCTCCTCCATCAGCTTCGCCACCCGGTGGACGGCGTCCAGCTCATCGCGCGAATAGACGCGGTAGTTGTTCTCGCTGCGCTCCGGGCGCGGGAAGCCGTAGCGGCGCTCCCAGGCGCGCAGCGTGGCCTCGCGGATGCCGGTGAGCCGGGCGATGGTGCGGATGCGCAGGCTCATGGGCCCAGGCCCCGCGCGCGGTCCCAGCGCTCCGCCACGCCGCGCGCCCCCGCCACCTTCCGCGTGAAGCCCTCCAGGCGGGTGGCCTCGGACACCCGCCGCACCACCGTCTCCAGCCCGCGCTGGAAGCGCTCGAGCGGCCCGGCCTCGTGGACCGCGCCCACCTCCAGCAGCACGTCCGGGCGCTCGTGCTCGAAGAAGGCGTAGCGGATGGCGATGGGCACGCACTCCGCCTTCGCCGCGCGGGCCAGCAGCTCCACGCCACGCTCCAGCCGCAGCGGGTGGACGCCGAAGGGCCGGTGCTCGCCTTCCGGGAAGACACACACGGCCGCTCGCGGCCTGCGCAGCAGCTCCTTCGCGTACCTCAGGGAGGCCAGGGACGACATCGCGTCCTGCTTGCGGATGCTGAAGGCGCCCATCTTCGTGTGGAAGGGGTAGCGGCGCAGAGTGTCCTCGTCCATCAGGCAGTAGCCGTCCCAACCCGCGACCTGGCAGAGCTGGTGTAGCACGAAGCCGTCCCACCAGTTGGTGTGGTTCAGGTAGACGAGCCGGCCCACGCCGTCGGCGGGCAGCTCGCCGCGCACCCACAGCCCCCGGAACGTCGAGCGGACCTTCCACCCGATGTACCGGTCCACGGCCCACCCGAAGGGCCCACCCTTGGCCGCGCGAATCAAGACGCCCGGGCCTCCCTGCGCCGCAGGAGCGCCGTGAACAGCGCGAGCCCCAGCGACACCAGCACGCTCGTGATGAGGAAGAAGAGGAGCTCCTCCAGCGGCACGGCGCCCACGGAGACGCCGATGTGGCGGCCCTCGCCGAAGCTCCAGATGCCGGCGGAGATGGCCAGGTGGTCCGCGACGGACAGGTACACGCCGATGACGAGCGCCGGAGGCAGCACCGCGCGCAGCACCTCGCCCGAGCGGGCCTTGTAGTGATGCACGAGCGCCGCCAGCTGGAGGGCCATCACCGGCAGCGTCCACGCCAGCAGGTGGACGAGGTACGCCCAGCGCGTCTCCATCATGGCGACACCTCGGAGGGCTCCAGGGTCCGCTCCGCGTGGACGGGTTTCTGCGCCTCGGCGACGCGCTTCGCCAGCGCGCGCTCCAGCCGGTCGCGCGCCCACAGGCCCACGAGCAGCGTCTGGAGGCCGAAGAAGAGGTACTCCTCCAGCGGCAGGTAGCCCAGCTTCACGCCCCAGATGCGCTCCGGGTCGAAGCCCCACAGGCCCCACTTCACGGCCATGTTGTCCCACGGCGACGTGGCCGCGTAGACGATGATGAGCAGCAGGCCCAGGGGCGCGAGCCCGCGCCACGACAGCGTGCGGCGGTAGCGCGCGAGCAGGAACAGGATGGGCAGGACGACGAAGAGGCCCAGGAAGCGCGCGTAGGTCATCCCGGGCCTCCACTCCATCGCGGTGTCACGCGCACCATGCGTCCCCCAGCCTCCAGCGCGTAGGTATGGCCACGCCAAGTCACCCGCCCCTGCCGCGTCAGCGACGCCGCGAAGGCCGCGAGCAGCAGCAGCTCCCCCCGCACCCAGTCCGTCAGCGCGTGGCCCGTGTCCGCCACGCCGGGCACGCGGCTGAGCATGGCGAGGCGCAGCGACAGCAGCGTGCGCACGGCGACGAGCGCCCCCACCGTGAGCCAAACAGCGGGCTCGTGGAGCCACGCGGCCAGGAGCAGCAGCGGCACGGTGGGCGAGAAGAGCAGCGGCACGGTGGGGTACAGGCCGGGCCGGTGGCTCGCGAGCACCTGCATCCAGCGCGTGAAGCGCTCCAATGGCACACGCCAGGGCGTCCCGTGGGCCACGGGCACCCAGGCGGGCGCGAGGCTCAGCGCCACGTCCAGGCCGTGCGCGTGCAGCCGCTTCGCCAGCTCCAGGTCCTCGCCGATGTGGTCCGACAGGCCGACCAGCTCCTCCGCCGCGCGCGGTGACAGCCCGAGCGCCTTGCCACACACGGCCCGCGCGCCCGCGCTCATCGCATGCAGCGCGCGGAAGCTGTGATGCGTGCAGCGAAGCAGCCCGGCCATGGCGCGGCCGGCCGCGTCCAGCGCGCCCACGGGGGTAGGGGCGGCGGTGCTCAAGGCGACACCGGCCGCGAGCGGAGCGGCCAGTCCCTCCACCAGCGCGCCCGTCACCGCCACGTCCGCGTCCACCGCGAGCACCACCCTTCCGCGCACGTCCAGTGTCCCCAGCGCGTAGAGCAAGTGACCCACCTTGCGGTTGGGGCACACCGGGTCGCTCGGGAGCCAGCGCACGCCCGCGGCCAGGCGCGGGCGGTAGGGAGCCAGCACCACCTGCTCCAGCGGCCCCGCGTAGTCGATGGGGCGTCCCAGGTTCTCCAGCTCCAGCGGCGTGGGCGCGTCCACGGGGCGCAGGAGCAGCACGGAGGGCAGCGGGCCTCCGACCGTCACGGGCGCGCGGCGGCACAGCCGCGCCAGCGCCACGGCGCTGAAGCCCCCGGCCACCGCCGCCCATCCGAGCGTGAAGAAGCCGAGCGCGTTCATGGCGCCCGCCCCACGCGCGTCCGGAAGTGCGCCATCCAGCGGATGAACGGGGAATGGAAGCGGCGGAAGTCCGCCACCTCGCCCAGCGTGTCCAGCGTGTCCCGCCTCGACTCCAGCCGCGCGTAGAAGGGCGACGACTCCAGCAGGCGCGGCGAGCCCACCACCTCATTGCCCGTGTGCAGCCTCGCGGGGATGCGCAACCCCCAGCCCGTCAGGGTCATGGGGCGCGCCTCGGGATCCGGGCCGCGCTCGCACACCACGCCCGAGGGCCCCGCCATCATGCGCACCGGCGCCACGCCATCCGGCAGGTGGTAGTCCACCGCCGTGTGGTCCGCGTGGTGCGTGCGCGCCCAATGCCAGCCGGACAGCCGCGCGCCCAGCAGCTCCTGGCCGTGGTTCGTGTCGTGGTAGCCCAGCCCCTCCGCCGCCACGCCCAGCGTGGCCACCTCCAGCCGGGCCTCCGACCGGGGCGCCAGGGCCTGCCAGTAGTGCGGCAGGCCCGGCATGAGCTGCACCTCCGCGCCCCGCCCCGTCAGCGGCCGCAGCGTCAGGCTCGCGCGCACCGGGCGGCCCCACGGCGCCGTCCCGTCATCCACGTCCATGCGCACCGTGCCATCCACCGCGTGCGTCAACGTGGAGCGGCCGATGCGCAGCCGCCCCGGCCCTTGCAGCTCCACGCGCGGGTACTCGCTGAGCACCCACAACCTGCGCACCCCCTGGTGGTAGAGCGCGAAGTTCACCGCGCTGTACGCCAGCGGATGCCCTCCGCGCCTCGCCGCCACCGAGTAGCGCGGAGAGAACAACGACCCCAGCATGAAGATGCACACCGCGCTGTACGGCCCGGCGCTCACGTCCGCGTAGAACCAGCGATACGCCCCCGCCGTGTCCGGCAGCGCCGGCAACGCGCACGCCTCCGGCGTCTCGGACGGGACGCTCTGGGCGAGGACGGCCTTCATACGACCTCCCGCAGGTGCGCGGACGCCAGCTGGGCCGCGAACCGGCCCGACAGCATCACCAGCGGAACGCCGCCCCCCGGATGCGTGCCACCGCCCGCGAAGAACAGCCCCGGCGTGCCGCCCCGGATGCGCGGCCTGCGGAACGGACCGAGGCGGCCATGCGGCAGGAAGCCGTAGATGGAACCGCCCGGAGCCCCGCGCGCCGCCAGGTCCACCGGCGAGCGCTGCCCCACCACGCGCACGCGCCCCTTCAACGCCGGGTAGTGCCGCAGGAGCTTCTCGAACATCTGCTCGCGCACGCGCGCCGCGTCGGACTCCCACTCGCGGCGAGCCTGCTCCGCCCTGCCCTCCTCCACCGGCATGGCCGGTGCGTTCACCATCACGAACAGCCCCGTGCGGCCGGGCGGCGCCATGCCCGAGTCCGTGGCGGACGGGTTGCAGACATACACCGTGGGGTCCGCCGCGAGCTGCCCCGCGAAGAGCGCATCGAACTCCTTCCGGTAGTCCCCGCCGAACATCACCGCGTGGTGCGGGACCGCCGTGCGCCCCTCCACCTCCAGGAGCAACACGAAGCCGGACAGCGACAGCGGCTCCGACTCCCGGCGCAGCGCCGCCAGCGGATCCGCGTTCACCACCACGCTGTCGAACACCTCCGCCACAGGCTCCACGCGGTAGCCCCCGGCGACGCGCTCGAAGCGGGCGCGCGTGTCCAGGTGCACCGTCACGCCCAGCCGCCGCGCCGCCCGCCCCAGCGCCTCCACGAGCGCCCCCATGCCACCGCGCACGTGGTGCACGCCATACGCATGCTCGATGTGCGGGATGAGCGCGAACGCCGCGCTGGACGCATAGGGCGAGCCGCCCGCGTAGGTGGCGAAGCGCCCCACGTACTGCCGCAGGTGATGCGTCTGGAAGTGCTTCGCCGCCAGCGCGTGCAGCGTGTCCAGCTTCAGCCCCGCCAGCATCGCGCCAATGCCCCTGCGGGCCACGCGCGCCATGAAGCCGGCCATGCCCTCGAAGGGGGCCTCCAGGTAGGGCTCCCCCGCCGCGCGCCAGATGGCCGCGGCCTCCGCGTAGAAGGAGCGCACGCCCTTGCGCTCGACGGGGCGCAGCTCCGCGGCGCTGTCCGCCATGCGCTCCAGGTCCTTGTACGCCGTGAAGCCGCACCCGTCCGCGAAGTGGTAGGTGCACTGCGGCTCCAGCTCCGTGAACGGCGGCAGCAGGTCCAGCGCGTCCAGCTGCTCGAAGGTGCCGCGCACCAGCGCCGGCAACGTGAGCAGCGTGGGCCCCGTGTCCAGCGTGAGCCCCTCCACCGTCACCGCCTGCGCCTTGCCTCCGAGGGACGGGCCGCCCTCGAACAGCGTCACCGCGTGCCCCTCCTTCGCGAGCAGGCCCGCGGCCGTCAGCCCGCCGATGCCGCCCCCGATCACCGCCACGCGCGAGGCCTTCATCGCGGACCTCCCGTGCCCGTGGACACCAGCGGCGCCGGCGCGGAGGGCAGCGGCAGGGACGCCTCCGGCAGCGCGGCCCGGGGCCGCAGGAGCACGGTCGCCGCCAGCGCCAGCTTGCGGCCCGTCGTCGTGTGCGCCCGGCCGCGGAACACGTCGTAGTCCCGCGCCTCGATGTCGCGCAGGATGTCGCCGTAGATGGCGCCCATCAGCCGCACCATCCGCTGGCTGCCGAAGCCGGTGAGGTGGCGCACCCCCGCCGCCGCGCGCGCGTAGTACGCCCGCGCGCGCTGGATTTGAAAGCGCATGAAGTCGCGCCACCTCGCGTCCACCCGCCCCGCGCGCAGGTCGTCCTCGGCGAGGCCAAAGGCGCGCAGCTCCTCCGAGGGCAGGTACACCCGGCCGCGCTCCAGGTCCTCGCGCACGTCGCGCAGGATGTTGGTGAGCTGCATCGCGCGGCCCAGGTCCGCCGCCGGCTCCACCGCGCGAGCGTCCTCGCAGCCCAGCACCGGCGTGAGCATCAACCCGACCACGCCCGCGACGCGGTAGCAGTACAGGTCCAGCTCCGCCCACGTGTCGTAGCGCTGCTTCGTCAGGTCCATCTCCATGCCGGAGATGAGGTCCTGGAAGGGCTGCTCGGGAATCCGGGCGCGGTGGATGGTGTGGCGCAGCGCCGCGAACTCGCTCGGGTCCCACGGCGACGGCGCGTCCGCGCGGGGCTGGCGCGCGGACGGCGGGCCCAGCGCCTCCGACGCCAGCTCCGGCAGCGGCAGGTACACCTCCGCCACGCGCTCGCGCGCCCGGGCCAGGCGCGTCGCCAGGTCCAGGGGCGCTCCGCCCGGCAGCGCGCTCTCGCCCGCGTCCACCAGGTCGTCCAGCCGGCGGCAGAAGGCATACAGCGCGAAGGCCGCCCTCCGCCGCTGCCCGAAGAGGAGATACGACGCGAAGTAGAAGCTCCTGGCGTGGTGGCGCGTGACGGCCCGGGCGCGCTGGTAGCCCCGCGCGATGAGCGCCGGAGCGGCGGTGTCGCTCATGCCGCCACCTCCACCGCCCGGACGCCTTCACGCGGCGCCAGCGCCACGCCCTGCCTGCGGGCCCACGCCGTCAGCCGCTCGGTGACGAGCCGCGCGGAGATGAGCACCGTGGGCAGGCCCGTGCCCGGCTGCGTGGAGGCCCCCACGAAGAACAGGTTCTTCACGCGCGGATCCACGTTGGCCGGACGGAAGGGGCCAATCTGGAAGAAGTTCTGCGCCAGCCCGAACGCGCTGCCGCGCGCCAGGTTGTACGTGCCCGCCCAGTCGTCCGGGGTGAAGACGCGCTCCACCTCGATGTCCGCCTCCAGGTCCGGGTACCCCAGCTCCGCCAGGCGCTGGAACACCTTCGCGCGCACCTGGGGGCCCTCCACCTTCCAGTCCAGCCCGGGGTGCTGGTGCGGCACCGGCACCAGCACGTAGAGCGAGTCCTTCCCCTCCGGCGCCAGCGAGGGGTCCGTGCGCGTGGGCACGTTGACGTAGAAGCTGGGGTCCTCCGGCACGCGGAAGCGCCGGAAGATGTCCTCGAAGGAGCCCGCGTAGTCCCGGCCGAACATCACGTTGTGATGCAGGAGGCCCGGCACCCGCCTCTTCATGCCCAGGTAGAGCATGTAGCCGCTGGAGGTGTAGCGGAGCTTCTCCCCCCGCTTGAGCGGCGCGTCCTTCGGGTCCAGCAGCTTCTCATACGCGTAGGGCAGGTCCGCGTTGCACAGCACCGCGTCCGCGGACACCACGTCACCGCCCGCGAGCCGCACGCCCGTGGCGCGCCCGCCCTCGGTGAGGATGCGCTCCACCGGCCGGCCGTAGTGCAGCGCCACGCCCTCCGCGCGCGCCAGCCGCTCCAGCGCGAGGGGAATGGCATACAGGCCGCCCTTCGGAAACCAGACGCCCACGCCCAGCTCGGTGAAGGGCAACAGGCCATACACCGCGGGCGCCTCAAAGGGAGACACGCCCAGGTACATGGTCTGGAAGGTCATCGCCGCGCGCAGCCGGTCGTCCTGGAAGAAGCGGCTGACGTCCGCGTACATGCGGCGGTGCGCGCGCGCCTTGAAGATCCGGGCCAGCACCCCAGGGGAGCAGTAGTCGCTCACGCCCTCGAAGTTGCGGCCCACGAAGTGGTCCAGGCTGATGCGGTACTGGTCGCGGCCCTGCGCGAGGAAGGCCAGGTAGCGCTGGAAGCCCCCCGGCTCCACGCGCTCCAGCTCGCGGCCCATGGCGCACAGCTCGGACGTGAAGGTGATGTCCGAGCCGTCCCGGAAGTGCACCCGGTAGTTCGGGTCGCACCGCACCAGCGTGAGGAAGTCCTCGATGCGCCGGCCCAGCGCGCGGAAGGTCTCCTCGAACACCTCCGGCATGAGCACGATGGTGGGGCCCACGTCCCAGGTGAAGCCATCCACCTGGAGCTGGTTGCACCGCCCCCCCGGGCCGCGCGTCTTCTCGAAGACCTGGACGTCGAACCCCTGCCGCGCGAGCCGCGCCGCCGCGGCCAGCCCGCCCACCCCCGCGCCCACCACCACCACCCGCTTGCCCTGTGCGCTCATGACGGTGTCCTCAAGCGGCGCGGTGCGACAGCCGGGCGATGAGGGTGTCCAGCAGGTCCCTCATGCCGTGGGGGTTGGGCAGGACCTGGAGACCGCGCCGGGCCGAGCGCGACGCCCGCTCCACCGCGCGCTCACACGCCGCGCGG
>JAFADT010000768.1 GCA_023424585.1 Pseudomonadota bacterium | reverse complement strand
GGCCATTGGCCGCGCCGTCATCCAGTCCCAGGGCCACCGAGTCCTCTATCGCGAAGCCCACCACCTGCTCGAAGAGCTGGCCGAGTCTAGCCTTGAGAGCACCCGCCGCCAGAAGCTCGATGCGCTCACCAGCGCCCCGCTGCTCGTCATCGATGACCTCGGCATGCGCAATCTGCCCGCCACCGCCGCGGAGGACCTGCTCGAGCTCATCATGCGCCGCTACGAGAAGGCCTCCACCCTCATCACATCCAACAGGCCCGTGGTGGATTGGGGGAAGCTCCTGGGCGACCACGCCGCCGTGGCCGCCATGCTCGACCGGCTTCTGCACCATGCCCACGTCGTCCAATTCGGCCCTCGAAGCTGGCGCACCAATGGGGCCATGGAGTTGCGGTCCACCGAGTCCGCAGGGTAGGAGTCCTCCTGTCTCGGCCCTCTCTCTTTGGCCGGTTTTCACCTGACCATTGAGGCCGAGGCGCTGTCCGGAAGGGA
The DNA here is from genome assembly GCA_023424585.1 of Pseudomonadota bacterium. Taxonomy (GTDB): domain Bacteria; phylum Myxococcota; class Myxococcia; order Myxococcales; family Myxococcaceae; genus Corallococcus. The sequence continues at coordinate 2,562 of JAFADT010000768.1, read as the reverse complement.
GATGCGCCGATCCTGGCGCTCGCGGGAGGAGGGGGCGGGTTGGGCAGGGACGGCAGTCCCCAGCAGCAGGACGAGAAGGGCGGCAAGTCGCGGCAACGGAGGCTCTCCGGCGCGGCACCCTACCAGACGCGGAAATCGCCAGCGTCTGTAAAGGCTGGCGCTGCGCTCTGCGGACAACCAGCAGCCCTCGGGCATCGCCACCGTGCGTCCGTGATGAGGGACGCGTCGATGGAGACGCTTTCATAAGCGCCATCCGTGCCCGTGTCTGCCATCCCCGCGGAGCGCTCCCGGAAGGTGTCTTCATCCATCTGCATTCCCGGGCCCCAGGTGCATGCGCTCGAGCAACACACCGATGGCCAAGAATAGGACGTGTTTCATGGGGGCCAATCTTTCGGATGAAAATTGCAAGCGTAGGTCCGTGCAGTGTCAAATGTATGGAAAGTGATAGGCCTCGCGGGTGATGCGACACAAGGCTGGTCCTTGAGGGTTGGGGACGGCAGCAAGCGCCGGAATCAGGACATCCCCGTTGTACCAAGGGGGCGATGACGGACCTGGGGCCAATTCCCATACCTTCTTGCCTGGTCTCCAAGGCCATCCGGCGCGTGCGTTCCTACCCGAGGATCACTCATGCACTCAGCGACACCCTGGCGAGCCGTCCTCGTGCCAGATGGAGTCCAACGGGCGGCTCTGTCTGCCTGTTTTCGCTCCGAGCAGCACCTGCGCGTGGAAGGCGAGACGCACAGTCTCATCGTGGAGGACGGAGGGGGGCTGGCTGCGGGTGCCGCGGGACGGCATCGACTGGCTGGACGCGGAGCTGAACAGCCTCTTCATTCGCGACCGGATTGGCGGGCCGCGCTGTGTTTCGGGGGCACCTGCGCGCAGAGGTGTGCCTGGTCGACCCGAAGCTGCCGGTGAAGTTCCGCGGCGACCGCGGAGCGGACGTTCGCCGAAACACCCGGCGCGGCCATTTACACGCACGACCCCATCTGTGACCCGGAGGCCTACGCGCAGCTGTCCCAGGGGCACGTGGGGGAGGGCTTCTTCCCCGCCTACCGCGCGCCGCGTTCCTGACGTTTCCGAGCCGTTGGTGGAGGGGTTCTCATGGTCCTGTCGCTTCCCCAGCTCCGCGATGTCGCGGACGCCCGCTTCACGTGTCTCACGGAGCAGGAGCTCGCCGAGCGCCGGCGAGAAGAGGGCGTTCGCGTCATCGCCCACCGGGGGCACTTCTGGGAGCAGTCGGGCGCGCCCGGCTTCTTCCAGCCGGTGCACCTGCTGGCGCGGCTGACGCCGGACGAGGCCACGCCGCCCACGCCGCTGGCCTGGGGCTACCGGGCGGCGCTGACGCCGGAGACCGCGAGCGTCGCCACCGGCAAGGTGCCCGTGGTGCGGCTGGGGGACCTGGACACCTATGACATGAGCCGGCTGAGCTCGAACCGGCGCAGCAAGCTGCGCAAGTGCCAGCGCACGGTGCGCATCGTCCAGCTCACGGGGCCGTCGCTGCTCCTGGAGCAGGGCTACCCCGTGGTCCGGGACGCCCTGCTGCGCACGCGGCACAAGAAGATCCCCACGCTGGACGAGTACCTCAAGGGCCTCCGGCAGTACTTCGCGTCCGACCACTGGTGCGTGCTGGCGGGCCTGGTGGACGACAGGCTGGGGGGCTACCTGGACGGGTACATCGTGGATGGCATCGCGTATGGCTTCAGCGCCTACTACGCGACGTGGGCGCTGCCGACGAACATCTCCACCGGCCTCATCTACGAGTTCGCGCAGCTCTGCCGCCGGCTCGGGGCCAGGACGCTGGTGGGCGGGCTGCATGCCCGCGAGGCGGCCCAGCTGGAGCAGTTCAAGGACGAGCTGGGCTTCGTGGTGGAGCCGGTGCCCATCCAGTGGGGCATGAACCCGCTGGCGCGCGCCTTCATCCGCTGGCGCCGCCCGCATGCGTACTACCGGCTGACCGGGCAGGCCTGAGCGGACGGGGATGCAATAGGACCCGGCCCGAGGCAAAGAAGGGGGGTGACCTCCTCCGCCCCCGTCCTCGACCTCGGCCGTTATCTGGGCACGCCCCTCCAGCGTGTGGAGGTGGCGGGGCTCGTGCTCACGGAGAGCACGTATGCGCCGGGGGCCCGGCTGCCGTCCCACCAGCACCGTCACGCCGGCTTCCGGCTCACGCTGGAAGGGGGCTTCACGGACGTGGTGGAGGGCCGCGCCCGCGAGTGTCCGGCCCGGTCGGTCGCCTTCCAGGCGCCCGGGCTGGAGCACGCGCAGCGCATCCGGGACGTGCGCACGCGCACCTTCAACATCGACTTCTCGGACGCGTCCTGGCGGTCGCGGAGCGCGCTCGCCGTGGGGTTGGATCCGCGGGAGGACCTGACGTCGGCGCGGCTGTCCGCGCTGGGGGCGCGCGTGTACCAGGAGTTCCGGTGCGCGGACGACGTGGCCGCGCTGGCCATCGAAGGGTTGACGCTGGAGCTGCTGGCGGAGGCGGTGCGCGCGTCGGCGCGGGACTCCGGCGTCCCGCCGTGGCTGGGGCGCGTCCGGGAGCTGCTGGACGCGGTGCGGGGG
>JAFADT010000763.1 GCA_023424585.1 Pseudomonadota bacterium | reverse complement strand
GCCCATGGCCGTCCAACTGGCGGGCAACGAGCCGGAGATCATGGCCGAGGCGGCGCGCATGAACATCGACCGTGGCGCCGCGCTGATCGACATCAACATGGGCTGCCCGGTGAAGAAGGTGGTGCGCAACGGCGCCGGCAGCGGCCTCCTGTGCGACGTGCCCCGCGCCGCCGCCATCGTCCGCGCCATCCGCGAGGCCACCGGCCTGCCCGTCACCTGCAAGATCCGCTCGGGCTGGGACGCGCGCACGCTCAACTACCTCCAGGTGGCGGAGGCCCTCCAGGAGGCGGGGTGCGCGGGGCTCGCGCTGCACCCGCGCACGCGCGAGCAGGGCTACTCGGGCCAGGCGAACTGGGCCCACATCGCGGACCTCAAGCGCCACTTCCCGGAGCTGCCCATCATGGGCAACGGGGACGTGAAGACGGTGGCGGACGCCCACCGCATGCTGGACAGCACCGGCTGCGACTTCGTGATGATGGGCCGGGGCGCCCTGGGCAACCCGTGGCTCTTCCGCGAGCTGACCGGCGGCCCGCCCGCCACGCCCGAGGAGCGCTGCGAACTGGTGCTGGAGCACGCCCGCGGCCACGCGGAGTTCGTCGGGGACGCCTTGAGCGCGGTGCGCTCCTTCCGCCGGCACCTGGCCTGGTACGCCCACGGCCTGAAGGGCGCGGCGCACTTCCGCGCGGAGGTGAACGGGCTGGACTCGCCGGAGGCGGTGGAGGACAGCGTGCGCCGCTTCTTCGCGGGCGCGGACACGGACCCCACGGCCCTCCTGGAGGAGCCGCCGGAGGTGGACTACCGCGCGGCGCTGGGCTGAGCGCTGGCCACGGCGGACGGCGGCACCAGCACGCGCCCGGTGGCCACCGCGCGGAAGTAGTCGCACGCCGGGGTGGGGCGGCGCTCCAGCGTGTCGAAGTCGACGTGGTAGAGGCCGAAGCGCGGGCCCCACCCCTCCAGCCACTCGAAGTTGTCCAGCAGGCTCCAATAAAGGTAGCCCCGCACGTCCACGCCCGCCTCGCGCGCGGCCAGCACCTGGCGCAGGTGCGCGTGGAGGTACTCCGGCCGCACCGTCCCCTGCCGGTCGTCGATGCCGTTCTCCGTCACCCACACCGGCTTGCCGTAGCGCTTCACCTCCTGGAGGAGCTGGAGGAAGCCCTCGGGCCGCTGCTCCCAGCCAAGGTCGGTGAGCCCGCGCCCCTCCGGGTCGCGGTACCGGAAGTCGATGAACGGGGGCCGCGGAATGAAGCGCAGGTGCGCGCGCGTGTAGTAGTTGACGCCCACGAACTCCACCGAGTCGCGCGCCCCCTCGATGCGCACGCGCGCGGAGGCCACGCCCGGCATGAACACGCGCAGGTGGCCGGACGACAGCGCCTCGTGGAACGCGTGGTTGTAGGCGGGGGCCGCCAGCCCCACCAGCAGGCGGTCCAGGGGATGCCACGCGCGGTCCGGCGCGAACGCGAGCATGTTCTGGGAGATGCCCAGCTCCACCCGGCCCAGACGCTGCCCCAGCTCCTCGCGCGCGATGACGTGCGCGCGCACCAGGTTGGCGAGCGCGGCCGTCAGCTTCCCCCCGTCCGCGATGCCCGGCGGCATCAGGCCCTGGAGGTAGCCGCCCAACAAGAGGACCATCGGTTCGTTCAAGGTGATGATGAGCGCGTCCAGCCCCTCCAGGAGGGGCGCGCACCGGCGCACGTACTGGCGGAAGGCGTCCAGGCTCTCCGGAAGGTGCCAGGGCGTGGAGGCGTGGAACCACGTGGGGTGGGTGAAGTGATGGAGCGTCACCACCGGCCGCAGGCCCTCCGCGCGCAGCCGCAGCAGCCGCTCGCGGTAGGCCTCCAGCGCGCGCTCGTCGAACCGGCCGCGCTCCGGCTCGATGCGCGCCCACTCCAGCGACAGCCGGAACGCCGTGGCCCCCACCGCCTTCGCCAGCGCGTAGTCCTCCGGGTACCGGTGCCAGTGGTCCACCGCGCGGCCGCACCGCGCGGCCGGCTCCTTCAGCTTCCCCTGCCGCTCCCACTGGGCCCAGTCGTTCTCGATGCCGCCCTCCACCTGGTACGCCGACGTGGCGACGCCGAAGGTGAAGGACGCGGGGAAGGTCAGCGCGGTGGAGGTCATGCGGGCGCGCACCGTAGGCCGCCGCTCCCGGGACGCAAAGCGACACGACGCGCGCGCGCCGGATGCACGGCAGCGGACATCCAGGTCCGCGGCCCGGACCGCCGGAGTGCGTCCGGAGCCGGAAAGTCGGCCCCGCGCGCGACGCGCCGGACCCCCGAAATGACCACCACCCACCGTTCGAAGCGCCCGGAGCCCAAAAATCGGCCTCGCCGCGCACTGCAATACATCACCATGCGTTGACACACTGGCATGTCGCCCGTACCATTCATTTCAAGCACTCACGTTCAGTTCGAAGTGGGTGCAGGGCTCGCGTCCTCGCGGGCCTCAACACTGAACGGAGGATTCCGATGGCCGCGAAGAAGAAGACCGCGAAGAAGGCCGCGACGAAGAAGACCGCGACGAAGAAGACCGCCCGCAAGGCCCCTGCCGCGAAGCGCGGCACGGCCAAGAAGGCCGCCGCGAAGAAGCCGGCCGCGAAGAAGGCCGCGAAGAAGAAGACCGCTTCCCGTCGGAAGGCCGCGGCCCCCGCGGCCCTGGCCACCCCGGAAGCCTGAAGTAGCGGTGTCATCTCGGACGTCGGTTGACGTCCGGTGAACGGCTCGGCGAAACCCGCCGGGCCGTTTTTCTTTTGCGGGCCAGGGGTTACGTCCGCTCGCATCCGCTCCCGGGAGGGGCCATGTCGCTGCGTCCGGTGGAGTTCGGGGAGGTCGTGGCGGAGGTCGCGGCCCGGCTGGTGGGCGCGGTGGCCCAGAAGGCGTGGTGCCCGCTGCCCCGCCTAGCCTACCTGGAGCTGCGCGTCCCCGGCAGATCGGTCGTGCTGTGCCTGTGCGCCGAGGGGGAGCTGTCGCGCCTGTCCGTCGCGGAGGACCGCTTCCCCACGCCGGGCGAGCCCGCCCCCTTCCAGCGCTGGCTGCGCCAGGAGCTCACCGGCTTCAAGCTCCAGGCCGCGCGCTACCTGGAGGACTCGCGCGCCGTGGTCCTGGAGTTCGAGCGCGAGGAGGTGCGCCGCCGGCTGGTCCTGGAGGTGGGCGCGCCCGGGGGGCTGCTGCTCCTCAGCGACAACGGCCGCGTGCTGATGCTCTCCGGCGAGGGCTTCGGTCCGCGGCGCAACCTCTATCCCGGCGCGCAGTGGTCTGCGCCGGAGCCCGTGTCCCCGGAGGCGCTGGCGAAGGGGCGCGCGCAGCCCTCGCGCCTGGAGCCGCGCGAGGGGGACGCGCTCCCCAGGTTGCAGGCCGCCGAGCGGGTGCTCGGGCGGAAGGACCGCGCCAGCCGCGCGGACGCCATCCGCCGCCGGCTCGCGCAGCCGTACCGGGCGCGGCTGAAGCGCTCCTCGCGCACGCTGGAGAAGGTGCGCGCGGAGGCGGAGCGCGGCCCGGAGGCGGAGAAGCACCGGCAGGTGGGCGAGCTGCTCGCGCAGAACCTGCACCGGCTCCAGCGCGGCGCCTCGCAGGTGACGCTCACCGCCTATACAGAGGAGGGCATGGAGGAGGTCCAGGTGAAGCTGGACCCGAAGCGCACGCCCAGGGAGGAGGCGGACTGGCACTTCCACCAGTACCGGCGCCTCCTGCGCGGCGTGGAGCAGGCCCGCCACCGCGAGGCGGAGCTGGCGCGCGAGGTGGCGCACGCGCAGACCGCGCTCGCGCAGATCGAGGCCATGGACGACGCCGCGCTGCTCGCGCAGGTGGAAGTGCTCCAGGTGTCCCAGGCGGAGGAGGGCCCGAAGGGGGGCCTCCCCTTCAAGGAGTACGTGGGCCACGGCGGCGCGCGCATCTGGGTGGGGCGCGGCTCGGAGGACAACGACGCGCTCACCTTCAAGGTGGCCCGGCCCTGGCACCTGTGGCTGCACGCGCGCGGCCTGCCGGGCAGCCACGTGGTGGTGCCGCTGGAGAAGCACGCGGAGGTGCCGCAGGAGGTGCTCCTGGACGCGGCGCACCTGGCGCTGCACCACTCCGGGGCCAAGGGCGAGCCGCGCGGCGAGGTGAGCTACCTGCCGGTGAAGTTCGTGCGCAAGCTGAAGGGCGCTGCCCCCGGGCAGGTGACGTATGCCCGGGAGAAGACCTTCGTGGTGCGCATGGAGCCGGAGCGGCTGGAGCGGCTGCTCAGGTCGCGCCACGCGGACCCGGCCCTGTCCTGAAGGGTGATGCCGGTGGGACGGATTCAACCCGGCGTGTCACGCTCGGCGTGTGGGCCCGGTCGACCGGCGGACGGGCATCCAACCCCCGGCCTTGAGGTTCGGGAAGTGCCGGGTACGATGCCCCCCGCGTGACGCCCGAAGCCTTCCGCCAGATGTCCCTGTTCCCGCGCGGCTCGTCCGCGGAACGCGCCGCCACCCCCGCGCAGCCGCGCGC
>JAFADT010000737.1 GCA_023424585.1 Pseudomonadota bacterium | reverse complement strand
GGCGTGGCCTGCGCGACGGCGGGAGCCGCGGCGGCCTGGGGGGACGTGGGCTGCGCCAGGAACAGCGCCATCACGAGGAACTCAATCACTCCGTCGCTCCACCCAGCACGGCTTGGACCGTGCCCTCGAAGGTGAACGTCTGGTCCGCGGCGGACAGCGTGAAGCGGTCCGCCCGCATCTGGTAGTCGGGGCCCTTCATCGTCACGCCCTCATCGCCATGGGCCCGCCGCGCGTCCGCGTCGTAGGTGAGGCGGGGCGTGTGGGCCACCAGCCCCTCGCCCGTGTGCACGACGACGCCCCCGGTGCCCGTCCACCGCTTGGACGCGAGGCTGCCGTCCATATTCGGCGCGGTGATGGTGGTGCCCGCCTGCTGGGAAGCCGGCGAGCCCTTGCCAGGAGGCAGGCGCACGACGACGTCGGTGGCCTGCACCTCGCCGCCCGCGCGCCGGTAGAGGACGCGCGCGGCGGTGCCGGAGACCTGGAGCGTGTCGCCCTCGTAGGAGCGCAGGCGCGCGCCCTCCAGCACCACGTCCGGGCGCGGCTCGTTCCCGGCGCCCGGGGCCGGATGGCGCGGCGAGCAGGCGGTGGCGAGGAGTCCCAGGAAGGTCAGGGCAAGCAGGCGCGGCACGAGGCCATCCTTATCACCGCGCCGGGTCGGGCGGTGCGTCAGCCAGGGCCGGGGGAACGTCCTCGGGAGGACGCGTCTTCCAGCGCTGATGCATCCACACCCACTGTTCGGGAGCCCTGCGGATGGCGGCCTCGATGCGCTGCGACAGGGCGGCGGTGAGGGCCTGCACGGCGGCTTCACGCTCCGTCCCATCCGGGTGCGGCACCTCCTCCATGGTGAGCCGGTAGCCCGCGCCGTCGCGCTGGCAGAAGCCCACCACCACCGCCGCGCCGGTGCGCAGCGCCAGGTCCGCCGCCGCGCGCGGGGTGGCCGCCAGCGCCCCGAAGAAGGGCACGAAGACGGACTGCACCCGGGTGTCCTGGTCGATGAGGATGCCCAGGATCTCCCCGCCGCGGAGCGCGCGGAGCATGGCCCGGGCCGCGCCCTCCTGGCCGCGCCAGATGCTGCGCACGCCGCCCTTCGCCCGGAAGTCCTCCACCAGCGCGGTGAGGCGCGGGTCGCTGGTCTCCTTCGCGATGCTCTGGCTGGGGTAGCCCGCCTTCGCCACGCGCCGGGCGAGCAGCTCCCAGTTGCCCACGTGGCCGGACACGAAGACGACGCCCTTCCCCTTCGCCAGCGCGGCCTCCAGTACGCGGCGGTCCGCGTCCGGCCAGGACACCAGGGCCTCCAGCCCGGCGTCCAGCGCGCGCGTGGAGGCCACCTCCAGGGCCGCGGCAGCCAGGTGGCGGAAGGCGCCACGGGCGAGCGCGTCGCGCTCCGCGTCCGTCCGCTCCGGGAAGGCGCGGGCCAGCGACTTGAGCGCCTTCCTGCGCTCCCCGCCCGCGAGCGCGTAGGCCCAGCCGCCCAGCGTCATGCCCAGGGCGCGGGCCGTGTCCAGGGACAGGAACTGGAGCAGGCGCAACATCCCTGCGATGAGCAGGTAGCGCAGGTAACGCTTGAGGCGCTTTGTTAAAAGAGGACGCTCCACGACGCGTCTCCATATCCCATGCGCGAATACAACTTCGACGGCCTCATCGGCCCGACCCACAATTACGCCGGCCTCTCGCCGGGCAACCTGGCGTCACAGCACCACGGCGGCCAGCCCAGTCACCCCCGGGAGGCGGCGCTCCAGGGGCTGGAGAAGATGCGCTTCGTGTCGGAGCTGGGCGTGGGCCAGGCGGTGCTGCCGCCCCAGCCGCGCCCCTCCCTGCGCACCCTGCGCGCGCTGGGCTTCACGGGCTCCGACGAGGAGGTCATCACCCGCGCCGCGCGCGACGCGGAGCACCTGCTGCGCCTCACCTCCAGCGCCTCCGCCATGTGGACGGCGAACGCGGCCACGGTGGCGCCGTCGGCGGACACCGCGGACGGCCGGGTGCACCTGACGCCCGCGAACCTCACGCAGATGTTCCACCGCGCCATCGAGGCGGACACCACGCACGCGGTGCTGCGCGCCATCTTCGCGGACGCGAAGCACTTCCAGGTGCACGCCCCGCTGCCGGGCGGCGCGCACTTCGCGGACGAGGGCGCGGCCAACCACACGCGCCTCTTCACCCCGGGCCACAAGGCCGTGCACCTGCTCGCCTGGGGGCGCAGCGCGTGGCAGGACGTGCAGGGGCCGCGGCGCTTCCCCGCGCGCCAGACGCTGGAGTCCAGCCAGGCCCTGGCGCGGCTGCACCAGCTGGCGCCGGAGCAGGTGCTGCTGCCGCAGCAGCACCCGGACGGCATCGACGCGGGCGCGTTCCACACGGACGTGCTCGCGGTGGGCAACGAGCGCTTCCTCATGCTGCACGCGCTGGCGTTCGTGGAGCACCCGAAGCTCCTCCAGACGCTGCGCGAGAAGCTGGGGGACGCCTTCCGCTTCGAGGTCGCCACGGACGCCGAGCTGCCGGTGAAGGACGCGGTGCGCGCGTACCCGTTCAACTCGCAGGTGCTGTCGCTGCCGGACGGCACCATGGCCATCATCGCGCCCACCGAGAGCCGCGAGACGCCCACCGCCCGCGCCTTCCTGGAGCGCGTCGTCGCCGGAGACAACCCGGTGAAGGCCGTGCACTACCTGGACGTTCGGCAGTCCATGAACAACGGCGGCGGCCCGGCGTGCCTGCGTCAGCGCATCACACTCACGGACGCGGAGCGCGCGGCCATCACCGCGGACGTCTTCTACTCCCAGGCCCTGCACGAGACGCTGGCCGCGTGGGTGCGCAAGCACTACCGCGACGTGCTCAAGCCGGACGACGTGCGGGACCCGCTGCTCGCCCGCGAGACGATGACCGCGCTCGACGAGCTGACGCGCCTGCTCAAGCTGGGCAGCGTGTACGACTTCCAGCGGTGACCCGGAGTGCCCCGCCTGCCTGCCCCCCGGCGCACCGGACGGGGGCAGGCGGCCACGGCCGCCCTGCTTGAATGGCGATTGGCCGCTCGCGTCGTCCGGACACACCTTGAACGCCTGAGGAGGTGAGGTCCCCCATGATTCCGAAAGCCATTCAAAGCTATCTGCGGCGGCACCGCGTCCCCTTCGAGCGATATGCCCACGCCCGGGCGGTGACCGCGATGGAGCTCGCGGACGCGCTCAACGTGCCCGGCCGGCGCGTGGCCAAGTCCGTCATCGTGCTGGCGGACCGTCAGCCCTGGATCGTGGTCGTGCCCGCGATGTCGACCGTGGACCTGCGGCAAGTCCGAGACACGTTGGGCGTCCGCACCGCGCGGCTCGCCGCCGAGTCCGAGTTCACCGACCATTTCCCTGGCTGCGAGACGGGCGCGGAGCCTCCCTTCGGAGAGCTGTACGGCCTGCCTGTCGCGATGGATGAAGCCCTGAGCGTCAACGAGCGGCTGCTGTTCCGCGCGGGCTCGCACGAGGAGGCCCTGGAGATGCGCTTCCAGGACTTCGCGCGCCTGGAGTGGCCCCTGGTCGCGTCCTTCATCCAGCCGCTGCCGCGGGAGGAGCAGGAGCCCGCCTACGGCTCGCCGCTCGAAGACTCCGGCGCTCCGGCCTGACGCCGTCATGGCGCGGGGACGTCGCTGAGCGCGGGTGCGCCCGGCGGTCGCAGGTCCCGCGTCTTCGCCTCCTCCAGCAGCGCCTTGTCCTGGTGTGCGTCCTGGAGCGCACGCTCGCGCTCCTCCAGCCGCGCCGCCCAGGCCTCCCCCTCCGCGCGCCGTGCGTCATTGAACGGCATGAGCCGCAGCCCCTCGTGCACCGAGCGCGCCGCCGCGTCGTAGCGCGACAGCAGCTCCTGCAACCGGGCCACCGCGAAGTGGCTCTCTGGGCCGGGCAGCAGCCCCACGACCGAGCGGCGCTGCTCCAGGGCACGGGACAGCAGGCCCTCCTTTTCAAAGCTGTCCGCCTCCAGCGACAGCAGGCGCGCGCGCTGAGGCAGGTCGGTCAGGGACGGCGCCACGGCGGCCAGCGTGTCCCGGGACTTCCGCGTGAGACCGGCCTCCTGCTGCCGCGTGGCCAGCGTGAAGGCCAGCTCCACGTCGTGGGGGAAGCGCCGCGCGAGCGCCTCCAGCGATTGGAGTGCCTCCGCGCCCCGCCCCTGCGCGCGCCACACGTCCGCGCGCAGCAGGTGCGTGGCCAGCGCGTCCGGAGCGCGCCGCTCCACCTCCGCGCACGCGGCCTCCGCGGCGGGGAGCTCGCCCTGGGCCAGGC
>JAFADT010000679.1 GCA_023424585.1 Pseudomonadota bacterium | reverse complement strand
GACCACCGTCTGGTCCTCCACCCACCGCGTGTCGGCCGCGGAGGCGGGCGCGGTGGCCGCCATCGGCTCGCCGCTCACGCGCACGCGCTTCTACGTGCTCGACGCGCGACGGGGGCCGGTGCCGGTGGGCGTGCCCGGTGAGCTCTACATCGGCGGCGCGGGCGTGGTGCGCGGCTACCTGCGCCGGCCGGACCTCACCGCGGAGCGCTTCGTGCCGGATCCGTTCAGCGGGGAGCCCGGCGCCCGCCTGTACCGCACCGGGGACCGGGTGCGCTGGCGCACCGACGGCACGGTGGAGTTCCTGGGCCGGGTGGACTTCCAGCTCAAGGTGCGCGGCTTCCGCGTCGAAGCCGGCGAGGTGGAGGCGGCCCTCACCGCCCACCCCGCCGTGCGCGAGGCCGTGGCCGTGGCGCGTGAGGACGTGCCCGGCGACGTGCGCCTGGTCGCCTACGTCGCCGCCCACGCCGGACAGGAGGTGGAGCCCGCCGCGCTGCGGGACTTCGTGGCACAGCGGCTGCCGGAGCACATGGTGCCGTCGCTGGTGGTGCCGCTGCCCGTGCTGCCGCTGACGCCCAACGGCAAGGTGGACCGCCAGGCCCTGCCCGCCCCCACGCAAGCGCGCGTGGCGAAGGCCGCGTACGTGGCCCCGCAGGGCCAGGTGGAGGAGCAGGTCGCGCGGGTATGGCGCGAGGTCCTCCGCGTGGAGCAGGTGGGCGTGCACGACAATTTCTTCGACCTGGGCGGCCACTCGCTGCTCATGGTCCAGGTGCACGCGCGGCTCAAGGCGGCGCTGGACCAGGACCTGCCCCTCCTGAAGCTGCTGGAGCACCCGACCATCCACACGCTGGCGCGCTACCTGCGACAGCCCTCCACCGCGAAGAACCAGCCGGTGGAGGCGGCGCAGGACCGCGCACGGCGTCAGCTGGAGAGCCTTCGCCGCCAGCGCCAGCGGGACCGGCGTTAGCCGCCTTCCGCGTCAGAGGGGCTCCGCGCTCATCCGGAGCGGAAGCCCCTGAGCCCCCGCCGCTGCCGTTCCCCCCGCCTCCCCGGGCCCGCCTTCCAAGCGGGCGCACGCCAACGCCATGAACGAAACCACCCTGGATGAGGGCAACGACCTGCTCATCGCCATTGTCGGAATGGCCGGACGCTTTCCGGGCTCCCCGGACGTGGACGCCTTCTGGCGCAACCTCTGCGCGGGCGTGGAGGGCATCCGCCACTTCACCGACGAGGAGCTGCTGGCCCGGGGCGTGCCACCAGGACGCCTGAAGGAGCCGGGCTTCGTGCGCGCAGGCGCGGTGCTGGACGGCGTGGACCAGTTCGACGCGGCCTTCTTCGGCTACTCGCCCCGCGAGGCCATGTTGATGGACCCGCAGCACCGCCTCTTCCTGGAGTGCGCCTGGGAGGCGCTGGAGCGGGCCGCGCACGGGCTGGATGGGGACTCGCGCTCGGTGGGCGTCTTCGCGGGCACCAGCCTGAGCACCTACCTGCTCTTCAACCTGCGCACGCACCCGGAGCTGCTCACCTCGGAAGAGACCTTCCAGGTGATGATTGGCAACGACAAGGACTTCCTCGCCACGCGGCTGGCGTACCACCTGGACCTGAAGGGGCCGGCGCTGGACGTGCAGACGGGCTGCTCCACCTCGCTCGTCGCCACCCACCTGGCGTGCCAGGCCCTGCTCGGCTTCCAGTGCGACGTGGCCATCGCGGGTGGCGTGTCCGTCGACGTCCCGCAGCGCACCGGCTACGTGCACCAGGCCGGCGGCATCGCGTCGCCGGACGGGCACTGCCGCCCCTTCGACGCGCAGGGGCAGGGCACGCTGTTCGGCAGCGGCGTGGGCGTGGTGGTGCTCAAGCGGCTGTCGGACGCGCTCGCGGACGGCAGCCCCATCCACGCCGTCATCCGCGCCTCCGCCATCAACAACGACGGCGCGGCGAAGCTGGGCTTCACCGCCCCCAGCGCGGAGGGCCAGGCGGAGGTCATCGCCCGGACGCATGCGCTGGCGGACGTGACGCCCGACACCGTGGGCTACGTGGAGACGCACGGCACCGGCACGCTGCTGGGCGACCCGGTGGAGGTCTCCGCGCTGACCACCGCCTTCCGCGCGGGGACGGAGGCCCACGGCTTCTGCGCGCTGGGGTCGGTGAAGTCCAACATCGGCCACCTGGACGCGGCGGCGGGCGTGGCGGGCCTCATCAAGACCGCGCTGGTGGTGGAGCACGGGCGCATCCCGCCCACGCTGCACTTCCGCACGCCCAATCCCAACATCGCCTGGGAGGACAACCCCTTCTACGTCAACGCGGAGCTGAAGGCGTGGGACACCGCGGGGGCCCCGCGCCGCGCGGGCGTCAGCTCGTTCGGCATCGGCGGCACCAACGCGCATGCCCTGCTGGAGCAGGCGCCCGCACGCCCGCCGTCCGGGCCGTCGCGGCCATGGAAGCTGCTGGCGCTCTCCGCGCGGACACCAGGCGCGCTGGACGCGCTCACCCGCAACCTGGGCGCGCACCTGGACGCGAACCCCGGCCTGGACCTGGCGGACGTGGCGTACACGCTCCAGGTGGGCCGCAAGGCCTTCCCCCGGCGCCGGGTGCTGGTCTGCGCGGCCACCGAGGACGCGGTCCGGCTGCTCGAGGACGTGGATCCAGCGTCCGTGCACACCGGCGAGGCGAAGAACGGCGGCCGCGCCGTCACGTTCCTCTTCCCGGGCGGCGGCGCCCAGCACCTGCGCATGGGGCAGGAGCTGTACGAGACGGAGCCCGCCTTCCGCGAGGCCTTCGACGCCTGCGCCGCCATCTTCAGCCGGCTGGGCGGCCCGTCCCTGCGGGCCGTCCTCTACCCCGCGGGCGACGCGGACGGCGGGGCGCCCCTGCCTCGCCCGTCCGTGGGGCTGCCCGCGCTCTTCAGCGTGGAGTACGCGCTGGGCCGGCTGTGGGCGTCCTGGAGCATCCAGCCGGAGTCCCTGATTGGCCACAGCATGGGCGAGTACGTGGCCGCGTGCCTCGCGGGCGTCTTCAGCCTGGAGGACGCGCTGGCGCTGGTGACGGAGCGCGGACGGCTGTTCGAGGAGCTGCCCCCGGGCGGCATGGTGAGCGTGGCCCTGCCGGAGCAGGACGTCCGCCCCCTGCTGGGCGCGCACCTGTCGCTGGCCGCGGTGAACGCGCCGGCGCAGTGCGTGGTGGCCGGCGACGCCGCGGCGGTGGAGGCCCTGGTCGCGGACCTCGCGGCCCGGGGCGTGGAGCACCGGCGCATCCACATCGACGTGGCCGCGCACTCGCACCTCATCGACTCCATCCTCCCGGCGTTCGCGTCCTGCGTGGGCCGGCTGAAGCTGAGTCCCCCGAAGTTGCCCGTCGTGTCCGGCGTGACGGGGACCTGGCTGACGGCGGAGGAGGCCACGAGCCCCGCGTACTGGGTGAAGCACCTGAGGCAGCCCGTGCGCTTCGGCCAGGGCGTGCGCACGCTGCTGGAGGACCCGTCGCGCGTCCTCCTGGAGGTGGGCCCCGGCCGCACGCTGGGGTCGCTCGCGCGGCTCCAGGTGGAGCGCGGCCAGCCCACCGTGGTCCTCACGTCCATGCGGGCCCCGCGCGAGCCGGGCTCCGACCTGCGCTTCGCGCTGACCACCCTGGGCCGCCTGTGGGTGGCGGGCGTGCCCGTGGACTGGCGCAAGCTCTCCCAGGCCGAGGAGCGGCGGCGCGTGGTGCTGCCCACCTACCCCTTCGAGCGCAAGCGGTACTGGCTGGAGCCGCGCGCAGAGGGCGCGGCCGTCAGCGCGCCGGCCCCGCTCGCCCGCCGCGAGGACCCGGCGCAGTGGTTCTACCTGCCGTCCTGGAAGCGCACGGTGGCCCCGCCCCGGGACGCCGCCGCGGGCCCGCCGGGCTGGCTCGTCTTCACCGACGCGGGCGGGCTGGGGGACGCCCTGGCGGCGCGGCTCACGCAGGAGGGCGGCCGCGTCCTGCGCGTGCGGCCGGGCACCGGGTTCCTCCGCCACGAGGACGGCACCTTCGAGGTGGCTCCGGACCAGGCGGAGACGTACGCGGCGCTGGTGGCCGCGCTGACCGGGGACGGCGGGCGCCCCTCGCGCATCATCCACCTGTGGGGCGTGGACGCGTCCGGCCCGGACGCGGCCAGCGTGGAGCATGCCCAGCGCCTGGGCCTGCACAGCCTGCTGTTCCTGGCGCAGGCGCTGGAAGGCCAGGGCTCGCGCGGGCCGGTGCACCTCACGGTGGTGTCCACGGGCGTTCAGGCCGTCACCGGTCACGAGGCGCTCACGCCGGCCAAGGCCACCGTGCTGGGCGCATGTCGCGTGCTGCCCAACGAGGTGCGGGGCCTGACGTGTCAGGCCATCGACGTGGAGCCCGCCGTCAGCCCCGACGCGCTCCAGGCCCTGGCCGCGCGCCTGGCCGTGGAGGTGTCCGCCGCGCCCGCCAACGGCATCACGGCGCTGCGCGGGGCCTACCGGTGGGAGCAGACCTTCGAGCCGGTGCGGCTGGAGGCCCCCGCCCCCACCGCCCCATCCCGTCTGCGCCCGCGCGGCACGTACCTCATCACCGGCGGCCTGGGCGGCATCGGCCTGGTGCTGGCGGAGCACCTCGCCCGCCAGGTGCAGGCGCGGCTGGTGCTGGTGGGCCGCAGCGCCCTGCCGGAGCGCGCCTCCTGGGAGGGCTGGCTCGCGTCCTCGGCCGCGAACGACGCCACGGCGCGGCGGATCCGCCAGGTGATGGCGCTGGAGGCGGTGGGCGCGGAGGTGCTCGTGCTCCAGGCGGACGTGGGCTCCTCGGAGCAGATGGCGCGCGTGCTCCACCGCGCGCGCGAGGCGTTCGGCCCTCCGCATGGCGTCATCCACGCCGCGGGCGTGCCCGCCGGAGGCCTGGCCCAGCTGCGCACCCGCGACGCGGTGGACGACGTGCTCAGGCCCAAGGTGCTGGGCACGTGGGTGCTGCATGAGCTGCTGCGCGGCGCGCCGCTCGACTTCTTCCTGCTGTGCTCCTCGCGCACCGCGTACACAGCCGAGCCCGGGCAGATCGACCACTGCGCCGCGTGCGGCTTCCAGGACGCCTTTGCCCACCACGCCGCCCTCCAGGGGGACACGCAGGTGCTGTCGCTGGGCTGGGATACCTGGCGCGAGGTGGGCCAGGCCGTCTCCACCGCCCTGCCCGACGCGGCCCGGGGCCTCCGCGACGCCACGCTCGCGCACGCGCTCACGTCCGCGGAGGGCGTGGACGTCTTCGAGCGCGTCCTCGCCCACCCCAGCCCCAGCCTCATCGTCTCCACGCGGGAGCTGGACGCGGCCATCGCCAGCAGCGCGGCCCTGCTGGACACGCTGATGGGCGGGCCCCCCTCCGACGCGGTCCCGGGCGAGGCCCCCGTCCACCTGGACGACGCCGAGCGCGCGCTGATGGAGATCTGGCAGCGCCTGCTGGGCGTGGAGGAGGTGGGCCTGCACGAGAACTTCTTCGAGCTGGGGGGCAACTCGCTCATCGGCCTGAAGGTCCTCCATGAGGTGAAGCGGCGCTTCGACCGGGACCTGCCCGTCGTGGCCCTCTTCGAGAACCCCACCCTGGGGGCCATGGCCCGGCTGCTCACGCCGCAGGCGTCGGCCGCGCCCACGGCCCAGGACCGGCGCGGGCGGGGTGCTCGCCGCCGCGAACAGCTGCAGCAGCGCCGCCCCACGGGCCGCTGAACCCCTTCCAAGGAACGACATCCCGTGTCCCAGACCCCAACAGGTACGGAGATCGCAATCGTCGGCATGGCCGGACGCTTCCCGGGGGCCCGCTCCTTGGAGGAGTTCTGGCGCAACGTGTGCGACGGCGTGGAGTCCATCGAACCCCTCACGGACGAGGACGCCCTCCAGGCGGGGGTGGCCCCCGCGGCGCTGGCGGATCCCCGGTTCATCAAGGTGGCCTCCCGGCTGGAGGACGTCGCCGGCTTCGACGCGGCCTTCTTCGGCTACACGCCGCGCGAGGCGGAGCTGATGGACCCGCAGCACCGCCTCTTCCTGGAGTGCGCGCTGGAGGCCCTGGAGGACGCCGGCCACGCGTCCCCGCCGGAGGACCTGCTGGTGGGCGTCTTCGGCGGCCAGGCCTTGAGCACCTACCTGGTGCTGAACCTGCTGGGCAACGCGGAGCTGATGCGCACGGCGGATCCGCTCCAGCTCAACCTGGGCAACGCGGGCAGCTTCCTCACCACGCGCGCCTCCTACAAGCTGGACCTGAAGGGCCCCAGCTTCAACGTGGAGAGCGCCTGTTCCACCTCGCTCGTCGCGGTGCACGTCGCGTGTCAGAGCCTGCTCAACCACGAATGCGACGTGGCGCTGGCGGGCGGCGTGTCCATCAACCTGGGCATCCAGGGTGGCTACCGCTACGTCGAGGGCGGCATCCTCTCCCCGGACGGGCACTGCCGGCCCTTCGATGCGCACGCGCGCGGCATCGTCTTCGGCAGCGGCGCGGGCGTGGTGGCGCTACAGCGGCTGGAGGACGCGCTGGCGAGCGGCAGCCCCATCCACGCCATCATCCGCGGCTCCGCGGTGAACAACGACGGCGGCGCGCGCGTGGGCTACACCGCCCCGGGCGTGGAGGGCCAGGCGGCCGTCATCTCCGAGGCCCTGGGCAACGCGGGCGTGTCCGCCGGCAGCATCGGCTATGTGGAGGCGCACGGCACGGGCACGCCGCTGGGAGACCCCATCGAGGTCCAGGCGCTCACGCGCGCCTTCGGTGACGAGGCGGTGGGGCCACGCACCTGCGCGCTGGGCTCGCTCAAGGCGAACGTGGGCCACCTGGACGCGGCGGCGGGCATCGCGGGGCTCATCAAGGCGGCGCTCGCGCTCAAGCACCGCAAGCTGCCGCCCAGCCTGAACTGCGACACGCCCAACCCCAACATCCCCTGGGAGCAGAGCCCCTTCTACGTCAACACCGCGCTGCGCGAGTGGAAGGCCTCCCCCCACGGCCCCCGCCGCGCGGGCGTGAGCAGCTTCGGCATGGGCGGCACCAACGCCCACGTCATCCTGGAGGAGCCCCCCGCGCGCGCCGCCCGGCCCGCGGCGGCGGAGGCGCCGGAGGTGCTGGTGCTGTCGGCGCGCACGGCCACCGCGCTCGCGGCGCAGACGGAGCGGCTCTCGG
>JAFADT010000492.1 GCA_023424585.1 Pseudomonadota bacterium | reverse complement strand
TGGGCGCAGAGCCGGGTGACGCCCGGGGACTTCCTCATCCAGGCGGGCCTGGCGGTGGCGGGCGCGCTGGTGGGCGGCGCGGTGTGCGCGGGCGGCAACCGGACGGACGAGGAGCGCGGCAACTGCGCCGCGGTGGGCATGCTGCTGCCCTCGGTGCTGGTGGGCTCGCGCACCGTGGCCTACGCCTGCGCGTCGGAGTCCCCGAACTCCAGCCCGCGCCAGGAGCTGTCGGGCCCGGAGACGCCGGTCCCCGTCCCCGGCGAGGCGAACGCGCCGGAGGAGGGCGAGGTCCCGGTGCCCGGGACCCCGACCCCGCCGCCGCTGCCGCCGCCCGGCGCGGTGCCGGAGTCGAGCCCCGGGCTCTGAGGTGGGGCCGGACGCGGCACGGGAGGTGGCCGTGCCGCGCCCCGCGGGTCTGTCTATTCGCCGCGCCGCTTCGAGCGCGTGCGCGCCCAGCCCGCGTTGGCCTGGTTGCGCTGGAGCCGCTTGTGCTCACGCTGCGCGGTGGCGTCCGCCTGACGGTGCTGGAAGGCCTGCTCGCGCTGGAGCTTCTCGAAGCTCGCGCGCCGCTCCTCGGGGAGGGTGCCGTCCTCCACCGCCGCCCTCACCGCGCAGCCCGGCTCGCCCTGGTGGCCGCAGTCGTTGAAGCGGCAGCCGCTGGCCAGCGCGAGGACGTCCGCGAAGGCGTGGGCCAGGCCCTCGTCATCGTCGCCCCACAGGCCCAGTTCGCGCATGCCGGGCCCGTCGATGATGAGGCCGCCCTGCTCCAGCACGAACAGCTCGCGGTGCGTGGTGGTGTGCCGGCCCTTGTCGTCCTCCGGCCGCACGGGCTGGGTGACGAGCCTCGCGGCGTCCAGCAGCCGGTTGGTGAGCGTGGACTTCCCCACGCCGGACGAGCCCACCAGCACGCCCGTCCTGCCGGGAGGGAGCCGCGCGCGCACGTCCTCCACGCCCAGGCCCGTCCTCGCGCTCACCGCGAGCACGTCCACGCCGGGGGCGAGGGCCGCCACCTCCAGGACGCGCGCGGTGGCGTCGCCCGCGAGGTCCGCCTTGCTCAGGAGCACGACGGGCGTGGCGCCGCTGTTCCAGGCGACGGTGAGGGCGCGCTCGATGCGGCGGGGGTTGAAGTCGCCGTCCAGGCCCATGACGAGGAACACCACGTCCACGTTGGCGGCGATGAGCTGGCCGTCGTGCTCGCTGCCCGCCTCGCGCCGCTTGAGCAGGCTGCGGCGGGGCAGCACGGCGTGCATCAGCGCCTCGCCGTCACCGGACGCGGGCGGTTGCAGGAGGACCCAGTCGCCCACGGCGGGCAGGGCCTCCGCGCCCTGGGCCTGATGGAGGAGGCGTCCGGCCGCGCGAGCGAGGAAGGCCGGGCCCGCGGTCTGCACGGTGAGCAGTCCCCGCTGCTGGCGCACGACGCGCCCGGGGACGAGGGAGGAAGACGACGGGGAGGTGAGAGAGGCCAGCGCGAGGTCGAGGTCGGGACCCCAGCCGAGGGTTTCGAGTGACACTTGAGGAACTCCGGGCAGAGCGATGCCTCGGACGCGCGGGAGCGGGCTCCGGGGCGCCGGGCGTGAAGGAGGCGGGGCTCGCGCTGCGGCGGACGACGGTGCTGCGACCGGCTCAGCGGATGGGCGCCCGCGTGGCGGACAGGGCCGCGACGACGACAAGGGGCGGGGTCATCTGGACAGGCCTCCTCAAGGGGGCGCGGACACTCCGGCGGGCATCGCCGCTCCGTGCGGCGGACCCTAGCAACTCCTGTCGGCCGCTGGCCACCCTGGTGTGTTTCCCCCTTGAACCTCACGCGACGTGAGGTTGTACCCATCCCATCCAGTCACGCGAAGGCCGTGGCTGGAAAGGGGTGAGGCATGCAGCGCACGGAGCTGAAGGTAGGGGAGCTGGCCCGGCGCACGGGGCTGTCCATCCGCGCGCTGCACCACTACGACGCGATTGGCTTGCTCAAGCCCTCGGCGCGCACGGCGTCGGGGCACCGGCTCTACACGGCGGCGGACATCGCCCGCCTGAGTCACATCCTGTCGCTCAAGCAGCTCGGGTTCTCGCTGGAGGAGATCGCCGAGACGCTGGGCCGGGCGGACTTCTCCGCCCTGCGCGTGGTGGAGCTGCGGCTCCAGCGGGCCCGGGAGCAGCTGGCGGAGCAGCGCCAGCTCTGCGACCGCCTGGATTCCCTCGCACGGCAGCTGCGCGCGGCGGAGCCGGTCTCCGCCGACGACTTCC
Organism: Pseudomonadota bacterium; assembly: GCA_023424585.1. Taxonomy (GTDB): domain Bacteria; phylum Myxococcota; class Myxococcia; order Myxococcales; family Myxococcaceae; genus Corallococcus. The sequence continues at coordinate 426 of JAFADT010000492.1, read as the reverse complement.
TACAGACCATCGAGGCCATGACCATGTTCGAGAAGTACTACACCCCGGAGCAGCTGAAGGAGCTGGAGGCCCGTCGCCAGGCGCTGGGTGACGACGCCATCAAGCAGGTGGAGGCCGAGTGGCCCCGCCTCATCGCGAGCATGCGCGAGCAGATGGAGCAGGGCGCCGACCCCGCCTCCGAGCCGGTGCGCGCCCTGGCCACGCGCTGGCGCGAGCTCATCCACGCCTTCACGGGAGGCAACCCCGGCATCGAGAAGTCGCTCCAGACGATGCATCAGCAGGAGCCGCGGCTGGCCCAGCGCCAGGGCCGAGACCCGCAGCTCATGGAGTACGTGGGCCGGGCCATGGCCTGTCTGGACGCGTCGAAGTAAAGCCAGACATGGCGGCGGCTGCCAGCGAGAGGGCTGGCGGCCGTCGCCGTCACAT
>JAFADT010000463.1 GCA_023424585.1 Pseudomonadota bacterium | reverse complement strand
CGTCGCTGGCCACGCACGGCACGCCCAGCGCCAGCGCCTCGCGCACAGAGAGCGAGTCCCCGTCGTGCGTCGTGGGCCGGATGAAGGCGTCGCACTTCGACAGGAGCCCCAGCGCCTTCGCGTGCTCCAGCTCGCCCAGGTCCTCCAGGAGCCCCGCCACGCCCAGGTTGCGCGCGTCGCGGATGAACTCCTCGGAGCGCGTGCCCGGACCGAACAGCGCCAGGCCCACGCCCGGGTGCGTCTCCGCCACCCGCCTCAGCGCGCGGAACATCGCCTTGCGCCCGTACACGGGCGACGGGTGGTGCGCCATCGCGAGCAGCGGGGCGCGCCGGGCCCGCGCGGCCTCCACCTCCGGCGTCACCGGGCCGGGCCGCACCTGGGACGCACAGAAGGCCGGATGCACCAGGACCTTCTCCTCTGGCACGCCGCACGCGACCACCGCGTCGCGCACCGCCGGGGACACCGCCACCACCCGCGCGTAGCCCGCCAGCGCCGTGCGCGCGAACACGCGCCGGGCCTGCGACTCCGCCAGGTAGTCCGGGAGCAGCCCGGAGTGCAGCGTGATGACGCGCGGCGAGCGCGGCCCGGGCAGCGTGCCCACCAGCGCCGCCAGCACCCACGCCTTCGGGTTGTTGCCGCTGGTGTGCAGGTGGACCGTCCAGCCCGCGGAGGTGAACCCCGCGAGCCGCAGGCCGAAGGCGGCGGCGCCGTGCACCGGGAGGACGTCCGGAGCCGGCCGGCCACCCTTCCCGATATCGAGCACCTTCGCCTCGACCCCGCGGTCGCGCAGAAATTGATGGAGTTGACGGACGTGGATGGCCACGCCCCCGTACGGCGGCGGGTAGTCCCCGACGAGCAGCACGCGCATGAAGGAAGCCCCCTTCTCCAACGAAGCGAAGCGCCTAGCGCAGGGACGCCTGCGTGGAGGGCCGGGGAACCTGGGAGAGCCTCGGCGGCGTCCGCGTGGGCAGCAGGCCCATCTCGCGCTGGTACGTGGTGAGCGGGTCCGCGTCCTGGCGGATGACCTTCGCGGGCACCCCCGCGACCACCGCGCCGGGAGGCACGTCCTTCACCACCACCGCGTTGGCGCCAATCACCGCGAAGTCGCCCACGTGGATGTTGCCCAGCACCTTGGCGCCCGCGCCGATGCGCACGTAGTCGCCAATCACCGGCGCGCCCTCCAACCCGGAGCGTCCGCCGATCGTGACCTGCTGCGAGATGAGGACGTGACGGCCCACCTTCGCCGCCTTGTGGATGACCACGCCGATGCCGCCGTAGCCCAGCTGCGTGCCCTCGCCCAGCTCCGCGTCCTCGGGGATGTAGGAGCTGTGCAGGTAGTAGATGGCCTTGCGCAGCACCGCCGGCAGCAACGGCACCCCGCGCTGCTTCAGCCCACGCGCCACCCGGTACAACGTCATCGCGTCGAATCCCATCACGCCTCTCCTCGCCCTCGCCCGAACTCCGTGACGCCTGGAAGGTAGGTACCCACGCGTGGAGAGGGAAGTGCTCCCCACGCGTCCAGAATGTGACGGGGGCTCAGGCCGCGCGGCGGGGACGCAGGGACTGCAAGGCGCTCCACGGGCGAACGCCTTGCGCATACAGGCCCACCACGTACCCCACCACGAACGTCAGCCCCGCCACCGCCAGCGGCAGCACCCGCCACAGGAAGCCCGTGGGCAGGTTCACCCACGCGTCGTGCACCCCCGTGCGGAGCAGGAAGATGCTCCCGCCCGCCGCGACCGCCGCCAGCGACGCCTGCCCCAGCTCCCGCCAGGGGATGACGTCCCGCAGCCCCAGCTTCCGCGCGGGCGTGGACAGGGCCTGGGGCACGCGGATGAGCAGCATGCCCTTGCCCACCAGCTCCGCCAGCGCCCAGGACGCGATGCCGCCCATCATCCCGAACCGCCGCACGCCCACCCAGAGCAGCGGCACCGTCACCACCGCCTTCACCAGGTACGACGCGAAGATGGCCCGCGTCTGGCCCCGGGCCCGGAGCGTCCCGTCCATGGGCAGGATGGACAGCACCACGCCCAGCACGCTCACCCGGAAGATGGGGACCGCCGGCAGGAACTTCTGGCCGAACATGCCCCCCACGAACTCCGGCGCCGCCGCGAAGAGGAACGCCGCGAAGGGCAGGAACACGTACGCCAGCTTGCCGGCCGCCTCCCGGAAGGCCTCCACGCCCTCCTCCAGCCGGCCCTCGCGCTCCAGCTCGCCCAGGCGCACCATCAGCACCTCGCTGGTGGGCGTGTAGAGCAGGTCCACCACCGGCAGCTGGAAGCAGCCCACCCGGTAGAGCGCGTACACCGCCGGGGCCACCACGCCCGCCACCGCGTACATGTGCGCGTTCTGCTGGGGGATGGCCAGGCACATCGCCGCGCCGAAGGGCGCCGCGTACACGAGCTGCTCCTTGAACAGCTTCCAGTCCACCAGCGGACCGGTGGACCCGCGCAGCGACACGCACCACGTGGCCACGTAGCGCAGGCCCGCGAAGCAGGCCACGGCGACCATCATCCCGTGCAGGGAGAAGCCCAGCAGCGGCGGCAGCACCATCACGCCCGAGCGCACCGCGTCCGACGCCAGGTACACCACCGCGGACGCCTTCGTCTTCCCCTGGCTGGTGAGCGAGATCTCCAGCGGATAGCTGCCCAGGAAGAACGCCGTGTAGAGCGCCAGCGCCGCGCGGTGCTCCATCAGCGCCGGGTTGTTGAAGTAGGCCGCCACGTGGCCCAGGAAGACCCACACCAGGCCCGCGGCCACGATGCCCGCCCCCGTCACGAAGAGCAGCGCGTGCCCCAGGTAGGGCCGCTTCGCCTCCGCGCGGGGCAGGAAGTAGTAGAGGCTCTGCGCCACGCCGAACGGCAGCACGTACGACAGCGTCGTGGCGATGAGGAACAGCTGGTAGTAGGTGCCGTACTCGTCCAGGCGCAGCACCCGGGCCAGCACGAGCGGGATGGACAGCGTCAGCCCGGCGGTGAACAACCGGGCCAACACCAACGGGCCGGCCCGCCCCAGGAACGACGGGGACGGGGCCGGCTTGGGTGACGCACTCACTGGATCTCCTCCGGCTTCGCCGCCTCCGGGGCAAGGGCCACGTTCGGCGCCACCACGACCTGCGCACCCGTCACCGCCGCGGCAACCCGGGGATCCTTCACGATCACTGGCGCTGTCACGTCCACGACTTCCACCGGCGTCGCCTTGCCCAGCGCCTCGTCCGGGATGACCGGCGGCTGGACGAGCACGTTGGCGCTGCTCGCCTTGGAGAACACGTGGGGCCGGTGGCCCAGCACCGGGTGGCTCATGCCCAGCACCCCGAAGCAGTCGTCGAACTGGCACACCGTGAGCGCCGACGAGTAGTCCCCCAGCATGCCCAGGCTGAAGTTCTCCCACATCACCTTGCGCTTGAGGGTGAACGGGTCGCCGCCCACGCGGTTGGGCAGGTCCTCCGTGGTGACGCCGGAGCGGAAGCCGTTCTGGCTGAGCACGCGGATCATCTCATCCGAGTACCAGCCGTTGCAGTACGCGAAGTCCCGCACCTGGACGCCCACCTCGCGCTCGATGGTCCGCTTGGACTCCAGGATCTCCTGCTCCACCACCGCGGGCGGCTCCAGCGTCAGCACCGTGTGGCCCAGCGTGTGCGCGCCGAACTCGAAGCCGTCGCGCGCCATCTGGCGCACCTCGTCCCAGCTCATCACGTCTCCCTGCTCGGGCGTCAGGTCCGGGCCCCCCCCCAGCTGCTGCTCCAGCGCGTCGATGATGCCCGTGAGCACGCGCGTCGGGTGCTCGCCGATGAAGTCGTCCAGCGCCGCGGACGTCGTCTTGCGCCCGGAGAGGATGGGCCCCAGCAGCTCCACCGACGGGCCGGGCAGGGTGGCGTAGTCCGGGCGGAACCGGCGCTCCTGCACGCGGCGCAGCAGGTGGAACAGCCGGTCGTGGTTGAAGCGCTTGTCCGTGTTGATGAACGCCGTGGGCAGATAGGTGATGGCCGGCACGCCCATCTGCTTCAGCACCGGGTACGCGTACCGGTACACGTCGCGGTAGCCGTCATCGAACGTCACCACGAACAGGTCCTTCTTCGCCGTCCGCCGGCCCGCCATCACGTCCAGCGCGTCGCCCAGGCTCGCCAGCTCGAACCCCGCGGCGTGCGCCTGCGCCAGGTGCCGGCGGAACGTCTCCTGGGAGATGAGCAGCCCCGGGATGGAGCGCTGCAGCTCCCCCGTGAAGTCGCTCACCACGCGGTGGTAGCTCACGATGAGGATGCGCCGCCCCCCGGACTGCGAACGGCGGTACGCCGCCATCGCCTTGCGCGCCCCGCTGTAGTGGAGGAATCCCGCTGTCGCCGCCTTCGCCGCCCGCCGCAACACACTGCCTGCCATCACGCCTCCCTCGCGGCTCTCGCCGTCTGCTCGCTCCCCCCAACGGAGCGAGCCCCGGCCTCCGTGTGTGCATGCTGGATGCCAGGGCAGGTAGGTGCTGAAAATCCCCCGGAACCCCGGGAAACCCCGTGCCCCGAGGGGCAAGAACGCGCCGACGTGGGTCCTACCTGAGGGTACCAGGGCAGCCGAGCGCCCACCCGTGGCGAAAACCTTTCAGTGCCCCGGAGGAGGCGGCGGAAGAAGCAGGCGTAAAAACTTCTTGTCCTCAGGCGAGCGACCCCAGGGGTTTCACTGGTGAACAGCGGGTTTTCCGGCTACGAAACGGCCCGCCGATGCCCCCTCCCCCCCCTGGATCCGCGCCCGCGCTCGCCCTCCACGACGTGAGCAAGCGCTATGGGCGACGGTGGGCGCTGGCGCGCCTCACCTACGCGCTGCCCGCCGGCCGTTCGCTGCTGCTCACCGGCCACAACGGCTCCGGGAAGACGACGCTGCTGCGCCTCGTGGCCACCGCGCTCGGGCCCACCGCGGGCCGCGTGGAGGTGCTGGGCCGGGACGCCGTGAAGGAGCGCGAGGCGGTGCGCCGCGAGGTGGCGCTCCTGTCCCACGCCAGCTTCCTCTACGAGGACCTCACCGCGCAGCAGAACCTGCTGGTGCTGGGGCGCCTGCTGGGCGTGGACGCGCCGCGGGACGTCGCGGACGCGCTGCTCCACCGGGTGGGCCTGACGCGCCGCACGGACAGCCCGGTGCGGGGCTTCAGCGCGGGCATGCGCAAGCGCCTGGCCATCGCGAGGCTCCTGATGAAGGCCCCCGCCCTGGCGCTGCTGGACGAACCCTTTGGAGAGCTGGACCCCGCGGGCATCGTGGACATGGAGCGCGTCATCGCGGAGCTGAAGGCGGCGGGGACCACGGTGGTGCTGGCCACGCACCTCATCGAGCAGGGCCTGAGCCTGTGCGAGGAGCGGCTGCACCTCCAGGACGGCCGGGCGGTGGCGGCATGAGCGCGCCCAACGCGAGGCGCCGGCCGGGCCTGCTGACGACGACGCTCGTCCTCCTGCGCAAGGACCTGCTCATCGAGTGGCGCACCCGCGCGCGGCTCAACGCGCTGGTGTTCTTCGCCATGGCCACGCTGCTGCTCTTCTCCTTCGCGCTGGGCCCGGACACGAAGCTCCTGGAGCGCAACGCGGGCGGCTACCTGTGGCTGGCCATCCTCTTCGCCAGCGTGCTGTCGCTGGGCGAGTCCTTCCGCGTGGAGACGGAGAACGCCTGCCTGGACGGCGTGCGCCTGGCCCCCGCGGACGCGCGCGCCATCTTCCTGTCCAAGGCGCTGGGCAACGCCCTGCTGCTGCTGGCACTGGGAATGCTGCTGGTGCCCGTGATGGTGGCCCTCTACGGCGTGCGCATCGTCACCGGGGTCGGTGACCTGGCGGGCATCCTGGTCCTGGGCAGCCTGGCGCTCAGCGCCCCGGGGACCGTGTACGCGGCCATCTCCAGCAACGCCCGGGCCCGGGATGTGCTGCTGCCTCTGCTATTGTTCCCGCTCGTCATCCCGGCCCTCCTCTCCGCTGCCAAGGGGACCACGCTCGTACTCCAGGGTGACCCGATGCAGCAGCTGGGCTCATGGCAGGGGCTGCTGCTGGGGTTCAATCTGATTTACTGGGGCGTAGGCTTCGTGCTGTTTCCCCGGGTCATCGAGGACTGAAGGATGAACAAGTTCGTCAAGTTTGGCTTGCCGGCGCTGACGCTGGCACTGCTGGGCGCGGGCTGGTGGCTGGGCCTCGCGTGGGCACCGCCGGACCGGGAGATGGGCGACGTGCAGCGCATCATGTACGTCCACGTGCCGCTCCAGTGGATGGCCATGATGGCCATGTTCATCAACTTCGTGGCCGCGGTGACGTACCTGCTGCGCCAGTCGTGGAAGACGGACGCGATGGCGGAGGCCTCCGCGGAGGTCGGCCTGCTCTTCGGCACGCTGGGCATGATCACCGGCTCCATCTGGGGCCGCCCCACGTGGGGCGTGTACTGGTCGTGGGATCCGCGCCTGACGTCGGAGGCCATCCTGCTGGTGTCCTACACGGGCTACCTGGTGCTGCGGCGCTTCGTGGAGGACCCGGAGAAGCGCGCGGTGTGGAGCGCGGTGGTGGCCATCATCGGGGCCATCAACCTGCCCATCGTGTGGTTCTCCGTGCGCTGGTGGCGCAGCCTCCACCAGGTGCAGTCCAGCCCCAAGACGGTGGACCCGCAGATGGTGCTGCCCCTGCGCGTGTCCGCGTTCGGCATGCTGGCGCTGCTCATCCTCTTCATGGTGCACCGCTACCGCATCGCGCTCGCGGAGCGGAAGGCGGAGGTGGCGCTGCCGGACGCGCTGCCCACGGATGACCCCGCGCTGCGCGCGTCCCATTCCTCGAAGGTGGCCTGAACATGACCTCGCTGACGTCGCTGATGCTGCTGGCCCAGGTGGGCAGCGGCCGTCTCCAGGGTGGTTGGGGGTATGTGCAGGCGTGCTACGGCATCTCCGTGGCCGCCTTCGTGCTCTACTCGGTGTCCCTCTGGGCGCGCCGTCCCCGCGCCTCCGCTGATTCGAAGGAGTGAGCCCATGACGCCCGTCAACCGCAACCGCCTCATCGCGCTGGGAGCCCTGCTCTTCGCCGGCGCGGGCCTGGGCTTCATCGCCTTCGGCAACATCGGGGACAACCTCGTCTACTACTGGAGCCCGTCGGAGCTCCTCTCCAACGGGGACAAGGCCTACACGGCCACCATCCGCCTGGGCGGCGTGGTGCAGCCGGGCAGCATCCAGTGGAACGAGTCCCACACCACGCTGGACTTCCGCGTGGCGGACAGCGCGCAGCCGGACGCGCAGAGCGTGCACGTGCGCTCGCTGGAGACGCCGCCGCAGATGTTCCGCGAGAAGATCGGTGTCGTGGTGGAGGGCACCTATGACAAGTCCGGCGTCTTCACATCCAACCGGCTGATGGTGAACCACTCCAACGAGTACCGCGCGCCCAAGGAAGGCGAGTCCCCGCGCAAGTGGCAGGACACGCTGGCCGAGGGCGCCACCACCGCGACCGCGACGCCGCCGGGGGCGCCGTGAACGGAATGCTGGGCTATGGGCTGGTCCTCGCGGGCCTGGCCTTCGCGGCGTTCGGCGCCGTCCTGGGGCTGGTGGGCGGCCTGCGCCGCAGCGACGCCAGCTACCCCTGGGTGCTGCGCGCGGTGTGGGGCTTCGCCGCGTGCATGATCGGCAGCAACCTGGTGATGGTGGAGGCGCTCATCAGCCACGACTTCAGCGTGAAGTACGTGGCCCAGGTGGGCAGCCGCGCGACGCCGCTCATCTACACCATCGTGTCGCTGTGGAGCGCGCTGGAGGGGTCCATCCTCTTCTGGGGCCTCATCATGGGCACCTACGTGGCGGCGTTCGCCTGGGTGCACCGCAAGGAGCACGCGCGCTACATGCAGCTGGCGCTGGGCACCATGCTGGCCGTGGGCGTCTTCTTCGCCTTCCTCATCGCGGGCCCCGCGAACCCCTGGGGCGCGGTGACGCCGGTGCCGGCGGACGGCCCGGGCCCGAACCCGCTGCTGCAGAACCACTTCCTGATGATCATCCACCCGCCCATGCTCTACGCGGGCTACGTGGGCATGACGGTGCCGTTCGGCGTCGCCGTGGCGGGCCTGCTGCGCGGGGAGATTGGCGAGGCGTGGATGGCGCCGCTCCGGCGCTGGACGCTCATCGCGTGGATGTTCCTCACGCTGGGCATCGTGCTGGGCTCGTGGTGGGCGTACGCCGTGCTGGGCTGGGGCGGCTACTGGGCGTGGGACCCGGTGGAGAACGCGTCGTTCCTGCCGTGGCTGACGTCCACGGCGTTCATGCACTCCACCATGGTGCAGGAGCGCAAGCGGATGCTGAAGCTGTGGACGCTGAGCCTCGCGCTGGCGTCGTTCGTGCTCACCATCCTGGGCACGTTCATGACCCGCTCCGGCATCTTCAACTCGGTGCACTCGTTCACCCAGTCGGACATCGGGCCCACGTTCCTCGTCTTCATCGCCATCCTGCTGGTGGTGTGCATTGGCCTGCTGGCCACGCGCGGACACCTGCTGGCGCCGGAGGGCCGGCTGTCGTCCATGATGTCGCGCGAGGCGAGCATCCTGGTGAACAACCTGGTGTTCGTGGCCATCACCTTCACGGTGCTGCTGGGCACGCTCTACCCGCTGGTGTCTGAGGCCGTGCGCGGCATCCGCGTGAGCGTGGGCGAGCCGTACTTCAACAAGATGGCGGTGCCGGGCGGCATCGCGGTGCTCTTCCTCATGGGCGTGGGCCCGGTGCTGCCCTGGGGCACGCCGGACAAGGCCACGCTGCGCCGGCAGTTCCTCATCCCCGCGGCGGTGGGCGTGGTCATCACGGCGGCGTGCTACGCGGCGGGGCTGCGCGGCGTGTACCCGCTGCTCACGTTCGGCCTGGCCGGCTTCGTCACCGTCATCACGCTGCGCGAGCTGGCGGTGCCGGTGCGCGTGCGCATGACGGAGCGCAAGGAGGGCTTCGTCACGGCGCTGACCACCGCGACGGGCAAGGCGCGCCGGCGCTTCGGCGGCTACGTGGTGCACCTGGGCATCGTGCTCATCATCGTCGCCGTGGCGGCCTCCAGCGCGTACGTGAAGCACACGTCCGGCACGCTGAAGAAGGACGGCACGCTGATGCTGGACGGCTACCAGATGAAGTACGTGGGGCTGACCAGCGGCGAGGAGCCGCACCGCACCTTCGTCGCCGCGCGCCTGGAGGTGACGGCGCCCAACGGCGGCGTGACGGAGCTGCGTCCGCGCATGAACTACTACGAGCGGAGCACGGACCCCGTGGGCACGCCCGCGGTGCGCGAGTCGCCGAAGGAGGACCTCTACATCTCGCTGATGGCCTTCAGCGAGACGACGGGCACGGCGAGCTTCAACGTCTGGGTGTTCCCGCTGGTGGGGTGGATCTGGTACAGCCTGCCGCTGCTGCTGCTGGGCACGCTCATCGCCGTGTGGCCGCAGCGCCGGGCGGCGGTGCTGCGCGCGGACGCGCCGGCGGTGGGGGCCTCGCCTCCCCTGGCCGGCGGTGACGCCGAGCGGGGGGCGGCATGAAGCGCTGGCGCCTCCCCCTGCTGTTCGCCGCGGTGGGCGCGGCGCTGCTCTTCGTCCTCTTCCAGGGCTTCGGGCGGGATCCGCACGAGGTGCCGTTCATGCTGAAGGGCACGGCCGCGCCGGACTTCGCGCTCAAGCCGCTGGACGGCGGCGACCCCGTGAAGCTCTCGGACCTCCAGGGCCGCCCGGCGGTCATCAACTTCTGGGCCTCGTGGTGCGGGCCCTGCAAGTACGAGCACCCGGTGCTGGAGTGGGGCTCGCGCGAGCTGGGCGCGCAGGCCGTCTTCATGGGCGTCGTCTTCGAGGACACGGAGCCCAACGCGCGCGACTTCCTGCGCCGCATGGGGGCCAGCTTCCCGCAGCTGATGGACGAGCGCTCGCGCATGGCGGTGGACTACGGCGTCGCGGGCGTGCCGGAGACGTACTTCATCGACGCGAAGGGCATCATCCGGGGCAAGCACGTGGGCCCCATCGATCCGCAGACGCTGGCGCGGCGGGTGAAGGAGCTGAACCAGCCGCTGGCCGGCTCCTCCGCGGAGGCCGCGCGTCAAGACTGAGTCACGCCGCCCGCTCGGACGGCAGGCGCCCGGGAGCCGGCAGGGAGCTCCCGGGGCCGCCTCGCGGGAGGTGTGGCATCCGTAGTAAGTCCCTGCTGTCGGCGTCGTGCGCAGGGGCTCCCCCCGGCCCCGGTCCCAGCGAGGTGGGCTTCCATGCAGTGCCCCGAGTGCGGTGAGAACGCGGCGGACGTCCGCCTGGCCTACTGCGAGAACTGCGGAGCGAAGATGCCGGCCCGCCAGCTCCCGCCCCCGCGTGCGAGCAGCGTCCGCGGCTCGCGTCCCAGCCGCCCCGCCTCCGAGCCGGCCTATGCGTCGGAGATCATGGACGAGGAGGAGGACGGTCCGCCGGGTCGCGCCACCGCGCCGTCGCGCGGCGCCCGCGCGCAGCCTCCGCCGGAGGAGCTCGAGGACGAGGAGCCGTACACGGGCCCGCGCTGGCTGAAGGACGTGCCGGGCCACTCGCAGAGCGTGTTGGGCGTGGGGGTGGTGGCGTTCTCGCTGGTGCTGTCCATCCTCCCCTTCTTCCCCAGCGTGGGCGTGCTGGGGACGCTGCTGACGCTGGTGGGCTGCGTGGCGGTCGTGGCGCGGGAGCTGCGCCGCGGCGGCGACGCGCCCGGCTGGGTGGACTCCGTGCCGCTGGTGCTGATGCGGCCGGAGGTGCCCGCCGCGTTCACGCTGCTGCTGGTGGCGCTGTCGGTGCGGCTGCTCTCCGGGTTCAACCTGCTCTTCCCCCTCTGGGCGGCGGGCACGGCGCTCATCGCCGTGGAGCAGTACCGGCTGGTCATCGCGGAGCCGGATGGCGTGGGCCGCCACTTCGACCTCCGCTCGCTGCTGGGCTTCCCGCGGGTGCTGGCGCTGGCGGGCGTGGCGGTGTGCGTGGTGGCCCTCTTCCTGCCCTGGGGCAAGGGGCTGGCGGACGGCTCGCGGGTGCCGGACAACGCGCCGGTGCCGGGCAGCGTGCGTGGCGCGCCGCCGGAGCTGCGCGTGCTGCCCACGACGCGGCCCTCGGATGACTCGCTCTACAGCGCGGGGGGCGGCGTCGCGGCGCGCTCGGGCTGGGACCTGCCCTTGTCGGAGCTGCCGCTGCTGGTGCTCCTGTCGGTGCTGGTACTCGCGGCCCTGCGGCCGGACGTGGAGCGCCCGGGCCTCCTGCGGTGGGCGCCGGTGGGCGCGGTGAGCGTGAGCCTGCTCTGGGCGCTCGCGGGGGTGAAGCTCGCGGTGGGGCCCATCGCGTTCCTCGTGGGCCTGGGGGCGGTGGGCTTCCACGCCGCGCGCCAGGCGCTGGGCCGCGACGCGCCGGCCGGGCTCCTGCCGCCGGAGGACGACCCCTACGACCCGGACGAGGACCTGGAGACCGAGCCCGACTCGGGCTACCGGAGCTGAGGCGCCCGCGAGCGCCATGGGAGGGCCGCCCGGGCGGCGGGCGTGCGGCCCAGGAATCCCTGTGCAATACCCGTCAGGGGGCGGTAGTTAGGGACGGCCCCCGCTGGAGCCCCCGATGAATGCCGTCCTCGTCTCGTTGACCCTCGCCCTGAGCCTCGCCACGGGGCAGTTCGCGCCGCAGCAGGCCGCGAGTGATCCGCTCGCGCCGGAGCAGGAAGCCCGGGTGCAGCAGCTGGCGAAGAAGCTGCGCTGCGCGGTGTGCCAGGGCCTGTCGGTGGCGGACAGCCCGTCCTCCATGGCGCGCGCGCAGTTGGACAAGGTGCGCGAGCTGGTCTCCGCGGGGAAGACGGACCCGGAGATCGTCGACTACTTCGTGGCGCGCTACGGCGAGTGGGTGTTGCTGGAGCCGCGCGCGGAGGGCTTCAACTGGTTCGTGTGGCTGGGGCCGGTGGCGCTGGTGCTGGGCGGCCTCTTCGTCATCCTGAAGCAGCGCCAGCCCCTGCCCGAGGGCGCCGCGCCCGCGCAAGCCGCGCAGGCCCCCTCCCCTTCCACTCCCGCGCCGTCTCCGGACGATGCGGACCCCTACCTCCAGGCCGTGCGCCGGGAGCTGGAGCGCTAAGCCATGCAGCCCGAGCCCACCAACTGGTTGCCCGGAATCATCGTCCTCTCGGTCGCCTTCGTGCTGGCGGCCGCGTGGCTCCTCTACATGAAGATGAAGACGGGGAGCGCGCTGCCGGACACGACGCCGAAGCCGGACGGCGCGGTGGAGGACCTGGCGCAGCGGGCGCAGTCGCTCATCGAGCAGCTGCGCACGCTGGAGGCGGAGAAGCACCACTTCAGCGCGGAGCACTACACGGCGGAGAAGGCGCGGCTGGAGAAGGAGGCGGCGGCCGCGCTGCGCGCGAAGGACGAGCACCAGAAGCGGCAGGCGGCGGGAGCGCAGGCGCCCGCGCGCAACGTGCCGGCGCCCTCGGGCTGGGCGTCGCGCAACCCGCAGCTGGTGGGCGCGATGTGGGGCGCGGGCCTGGTGGTCTTCTTCGGAGGGCTGGGCTACCTGCTCGTGTCCGAGCAGAAGCCGCGGGAGGAAGGGCAGATGGGCACGGGCGCGACGCCCCCGGGCATGGCCCAGCAGCAGGCGCCGCTGCCCGAGGCGGACGACGAGCTGGAGCAGGCGCGGCAGCGGCTGGCGTCGAACCCGGGCGACGTGGAGGCCGCGTCGATGCTGAGCCACGAGCTCATCCGCCAGCAGCAGTTCGAGGAGGCGCTGAAGGTCACGCTGAAGGGCCTGGCGGTGGATCCGTTCAACGTGGAGCTGCGGGTGCACCGGGGCGTGCTGCGCGCGGCGTCGCAGGGCGACCTCCAGGGCGCGGAGCAGGAGCTGACGGAGCTGGTGGACACGTGGCCGGACGCGCAGGAGGCGCTCATCTTCCTGGGCAGCCTGTCGCTGCGCCGGGGAGACAAGGCCGGAGCGCTGGCGCACTTCGAGCGCTTCACGGTGGAGGTTCCCAAGAACATGCAGCCGCCGCAGCTGGCCCCCGCCATCGCCCAGCTGCGCGCGGAGATCGCGCAGCAGTAGGCCGAGGCCTCACCCCAGCCTGCGAACGGGCGTGCCGTCGAGGAACGCGCGGATGTCCTCCACGGCTTCGCGGAAGTACGTCGCGTAGTTCCCCTGGGACACGTAGCCCAGGTGCGGGGTCGCCAGCAGGTTCGGCAACCTCCGCAGCACGTCATCCGCGGGCACCGGCTCGGTCTCGAAGACGTCCACCGCCGCGCCGGCGATGACACCCCGCCGCAGCGCCTCCACGAGCGCCGCCTGCTCCACGATGGCGGCGCGCGACGTGTTGATGAGGTACGCCGAGGGCCGCATCCTCGCGAGCTCCGCGCGGCCCACGAGCCCCCGGGAGCGCTCGCCCAGCACCAGGTGGATGGACACGAAGTCGCTCGTCTCCAGGAGCGCCTCCTTTGACGCGGCCCGCGTCACGCCCACCTCCGAGGCCCTCGCGTCCGTGAGGTTCGGGCTCCACGCGACCACGTCCATCCCGAACGCCGCGCCCACCCGGGCCACCCGGCTCCCGATCTTTCCCAGCCCCAGGAGCCCCAGCCGCTTCCCGTGCAGGTCCACGCCCACCGAGTGCTGCCACGGACCGCCCTGCCGGAACGCGGTGCTCTCCCCCACCACGTTCCTCGCGAGCGCCAGGATCAACGCCCAGGTCAGCTCCACGGGAGGCTCGGTGGCGCTCGCGGTCCCGCACACCGTCACGCCGCGCGCGGTGGCCGCGGCCACGTCGATGGACGCATTGCGCATCCCCGTCGTCACCAGCAAGCGCAGCCGCGGCAGCCGCTCAAGGAGCGCCTTCGGAAACGGCGTGCGCTCCCTCATGACGACGAGCACGTCGAACGGCGACAGCGCCGCGACCTGCGCCTCCTCACCGGAGAAGTGCTCGCGGAACACCGTCACCTCGACCTGTGCGCTCACGGACGACCAGTCCGCGAGCCGCGTCGACACGCCCTGATAGTCATCCAGGATGGCGCAGCGCAGCTTCTCCATGGCACCCACCAGGATCCGCCCGCGCGCCCCGGACGTCAATTCACCGCGGCCCTCCGCCGACGGAACCGGCGCACCTTCTCCACCAGCTCATCCGACAGGACGCCCTTCACCGCGTTGCGCGTCCGCCGGGCCCACTCCTCGGAGCGCGTGAACCATTCGCCCGCGAAGCCCGTGCCGTGCACGCGCAGCGACACCGTCTGGCGCTGCTTCGTCACCCAGTCGGACTTGTACGTCTCCGTGCCCCGCAGGAAGTCGTACTCCGTCAGGCCCAGCTCGATGGCGTCCTTGAACGTCTCGCCCACCAGCACCAGGCCCACGCTGCGGTTGCGCCACGCCGGGTCGTACCCGGACTGGAAGTACACGAACGTCTGGCCATGCAGGATGCCGTACACGGACGCCACCGCCTGGCCGCCCACCTTCATCGTGTACATCCGCAGCCGGCCCCGCTCCGCCAGCCACTGCGTCGCGTCCCGGTGGAACGCCTCCACTCCGGCGCCCTTGATGCCCTGCGACCCGCCATCCGAGGACCAGCGCAGCGCGTGCAGCCGGAAGAAGTCCGTCATCGGCCCGGCCAGCTCGCCCGGCGAGTCCGTGCGCTCGATGCGATAGCCGTCCTGCTTCTCCAACCACTTGCGGCGGCGCAGGTAGTTGTCCCGCCGGCCCGTGCGCTTGAGGAACGCGTCGAACGGCTCGCCCGGCGCCAGCGTCTCGTACGGGCACACGTAGCGCTCCGTGACGCGCACGTCGCCAAACACCTCGCGCGCCACGCCGAGCGTCGTCGCCCCCTCGCGCAGGTCCGTCAAGTCCAACACGTCCCACTCGTCGCGCAGCCCCTGGAGCACGTGGAAGAACGCCCGGGCGACCTCCGCCTCGCGGCCCTTGCGCGCCACCACGTCCAGGTAGTCGCTGCCCACGTGCGTCTCACCCAGGAAGCCCAGGCGCCGCACGCGCACCCCGTTCACCCAGCGGTGCGTCAGCCCCAGCGGCAACAGGCCCACCAGCGAGCCCAGCCGGTCGCGCGCCGTCAGCACCAGCGGCCGCACGTCGGACGCGATGCGCCGGCACCACGGATACAGCCACTCCCACGCGTTGAACGGACCGGCCGTGCTCGCGTCCAGCAGCGCGTTCCACTCCGCCCGCATCCCCGCCAGCTGCGAGGCATTGCCCACCGCCGCCACGTCCAGGCGCGGCGCCAACCTCGGCCCTGACGTCAACTCGTCTTCGCGGATCACCGCGTCACCCTGATGCCTTTCCCGAAGCACTGCCCCGACACCCGGGGGCCATTGCAACCCGGGCGCCAGCTCCTGGCCCCTCACGACGCGCGCTTGCTCGGTCGGCGCTCGGACTTCAGCGCCTCCCGCACCACGTCCGCCACCTGCCCCATCACCTCCGGCGACAGGTCCTGGTGGCAGGGAATCTCCAGGATCGTGCGGCGCAGCTGCGCCACCTCCGGGAACTCCGACGGGTCGCACGCGGGATGGAAGCGCTTCCAGAAGTCGATGGCGTCGATGCCCCGCTCCCGCAGCCTCGCCAGCAGCGTGTCCTTGTCCTGCACCACCATCGGGTAGAACAGGGGGCTGACGCCCGGCGGCAGCTGGTTGAAGAGCGGCGGAGACACGTCGCGCAGCCGGCTCAGCAGGAGGAAGTAGTTGCGGCGGCGCGCCTCGACGATGGCCTCCAGGTCCTGCGCCAGGGCGATCCGCTTCGTCAGCGGGCTCATGCCCAGGTCCACGTGCCGCCGGTCGAAGTGCTGCGTGCCCGTGGCCACCCGCTCGATGCTCGCGGCCTTCACCGTGCCGTGCCCCACGGAGCGCACCAGGCCGCGCAGGCCCCGCCCCACCGCTCCGCCGCGCAGCTCCAGGTTCTGGAGCAGCGCGGACACGGCGTGGCTGAAGGTGGACGCCAGGGGCGGCGACGGCGGCTCCGGCAGGCTGTAGGAGCGCGGGCCGTTGACGACCAGCGCGCCCCCGTTGGGTACCGGGAGGGTCTTGTAGAGGCAGAAGATGCCCACGTCGCCCGTGGTGCCCAGCGGCGTCGCGCCGTCCGACGACAGCAGGGACAGCGCGCAGTCCTCGATCAGCGGGAGGCCGTGCGCGTCCGCCAGCTCGCGCATGGCGGCCGCGGGCCCCGGGAAGCCCGCGTAGTGGGTGAGGTAGAGCGCGCGCGTCTTCGGCGTGATGCGCCGGGCCACGTCCGCCACGTCCACGTCCCAGCGGCCGCCCACGCGGTAGAAGCGCGGCGTCGCGCCCGCGTCCACCACCGCCTCCACCTCCACGCCGTGGTGGTAGGCGGGCATCAGCACCTCGCCGCCGTCCAGGCGCAGCATCTTCATGGTCAGCCAGACGGCGTTGCGCGCGAAGTAGAAGTAGCGCGCGTTGGGCGAGGAGAACGGCGGCAGCGCCCCCGGGCGCGGCCGCGCCAGCAGCATCCCCGGCCACAGCGTGGGCAGGGACGGAACGAACAGCCTGTCAGTCGTCTTCACCGCTTCCATCGCGCCACCACCTCTTTCGCCGCCGGGAGCCACCGGAACTTCGCCGCGCACAGGGCCCGGCCGAAGGCGGTGTCACTGAACACGTAGAGCCAGGTGTGCCGGCGGACCTGCTCCGTCCAGTCGCGCTTCCACACCATGTCCGGCCCCAGGAAATCGAACTCGGTGAGCCCCCGCGCGAGGCAGTCCCCCAGCACCTCCTCCACGAGGAGCTGCCCCGGGCTGCACTCCTTCAGGCGCTCGTCGTAGCCGGGCTTCAGGAGGAAGTAGCGGCCGCCGTACTCCAGGCCGTACTGGAACGCCACCGCGCGCCCGTCCAGGCGCAGGAAGTACAGCGCCAGGCGGTCGCGGTAGGCCGCGTCCCGCGCCAGCTCCGTGTAGAAGCCGCGCGTCTTCGCGTCCTGCGCCATGGCCGTGCCGTTGGCGCCCTTCCAGCCGCTCTGCTCCAGGAGCAGCCCCTCCTCCAGCGTGCCCTCCAGATCCAGCCCGCCGCTGACGCGCTCGAAGGTGACCCTCCCCTTCTCCTCCAGCTTGCGGCGCCGGCGGCGGCAGTTGGCCTTGAACTTGGACGGCAGCTTCGCGAAGTACGCCTCCTTCTTCGCGGGCAGCGGCACGTAGGGCGACCGCAGCGACTCCCACTCGCCCACCGGCAGCCGGGCCTGCTTCGCGGCCTCCAGCAGGCGGAAGCCCACCCCGCCGTCCGGCACGTCCGTCAGCCGCAGCACGTCCCAGCCGCCCGTCGCGCGCAGGTGCGCGAGGAAGGCCCGGGCCGCGGCGTCCGGCTCCCGCGCCAGCATGTCGAAGCGGCAGGAGTGTGCGTTGGCCGCCGAGGTGAGCTGGCGCACGGGCACGCCGTACATCGACGTGCGCTCCTCCACCAGCGGCAGCGCGGCGGCGAGCGCGCCATCCCCGCCGCGCAGGGTCAGCACCCGCAGGCGCCCCCCGGCGGCGAAGTTGTCCAGCCACAGCCGCAGGAACTCGTGCCGGTAGAACAGCTCGTTGGAGGTCTGCTCCACGAGCGCGTTCCACTCGGCTTCCAGGGACATGAACGCCGCCCGGTCGTTGACCTCCACGACCCGCGAGACGGCGGAAAGGTTGATGGCTTCCATGTTCGCGGGCCCCAAGGTGGTGATGGTGCGGCCGGACTACAACCCGCTGCGCGCCATCTTCAGCAGGCACGCGGCGACCTTGCGGCTGTCGTGTCGGATCTTGGACCCCTCCTTGAGCAGGTCCGCCTGCACCGGAATCACGCCGGACGACAGCAGCTCGCGCGTCTCCGCCGTCACCAGGAAGGAGCCCTTGCGCGCGTAGCGCTGGATGGACTCCTCCGCGGGCATCCGGCCGTTGACGAGCACCGCGTCCAGCACCGGCCCCACGTGGTCGATGACGGCCTGCACGTGGTCCAGGCAGTTCATGCCGTCCGTCTCGCCCGGCTGGGTCATCAGGTTGGCCACCATGACCTTCAGCGCGCGCGTCTCCTTCAGCGCCTGGGCCACGCCGTCCACCAGCAGGTTGGGCAGCACGCTCGAGTACAGCGACCCCGGCCCGATGGCGATGAGGTCCGCTGAATAGATGGCCTCCAGCAGGCCGTCCACCGGCGGCGGCGAGCGGGGGCTCAGCGACACCCGGCGCACGCGGCCCTGGGCGCGGCAGATGTTGCGCTCGCCCACCACCTCCGTGTCGTCGTGCATCTGGGCCACCAGCTGCACCGACGCGAGCGTGCTGGGCAGCACCTGGCCCTTGGCGCCCAGCAGCTCCCCGGACAGCCGCACCGCCTCCAGGAAGTCGCCCCTGAGTTCCGCGAGCGCGGCGATGAGCAGGTTGCCCACCGCGTGGCCGGCGAGGCCCCGCGCGCCGCCGAAGCGGTACTGGAACACGTCCTTCAGCGCGCTCTTGCCGCCCGCGAGCGCCACCAGGCAGTTGCGGATGTCCCCCGGGGGCAGCGCGCCGTGCAGCCGGCGCAGGCGGCCGGAGCTGCCGCCGTCGTCGCTCATCGCCACGACCGCGGTGATGTCCACGCCGGGCTGCCCCGCCCTGGGGGCCGCGCGGCGGGCCAGCCCCTTGAGCACCATGGGCAGGCCCGTGCCGCCCCCCATCGCGACGATGCGCGTGGGGCGGTTCTTCGGCGCCTGCAGCAGCTCGTTGCGCTCCACGCCCTGCTGCTTGTTGCGCGCGTCGTCCTGGCTCCACTGCTCCGAGAACGGTGCGTCCACGTCCATGCCCACCATGTTCCGACCCCCTCGCCCATCCCAATCCATGGCTCCACCCTTCGCATCCCGGCCTCCCCCCACAACCGGAGGCCGCGGACCCTCCCCGACATCCACTGCTGAACCGTCCTACCGGGCCCCCCGTCCCAGCAGCACGTGCCGCACCGTGTGGAAGATGATACCGACGTCCAGGAACAGCGACCCGTTCTTCACGTAGTACAGGTCGAACTCCAGCTTGTTGCGCGCGTCCTCCACCGACGCGCCGTAGGGGTAGCGGATCTGCGCCCAGCCCGTGATGCCCGGCTTCACCGCCTCGCGCAGGCCGTAGAACGGAATCTGCTGCTTGAGCTGCTCGGTGAACACCGGGCGCTCCGGCCGCGGGCCCACGAAGCTCATGTGGCCCAGCAGCACGTTGAACACCTGCGGGATCTCGTCGATGCGCGTCTTGCGGATGAACCGGCCCACCCGCGTGACGCGGTCGTCGTTGGAGCGCGCCCACACCGCGCCGTCCTTCTCCGCGTCGGTGCGCATGCTGCGGAACTTCCAGAGCGGATACGCCTTGCCGCCCAGGCCCACCCGGTCCTGCCGGTAGAAGATGGGGCCCCTCGAGTCCAGCTTGATGGCGATGGCCACCAGCACCAGGAAGGGCGACGCCATCAGCAGGAGCAGCGACGCCACCGCCACGTCGAACACGCGCTTGAAGGCCCGGCGCAGGGGCGACACCGTCATCTCGTCCGCGAAGGCGAAGTCGCTGGCGCGCAGGAACTGCACCGGGATGCGGCGCAGCACGCGCTCGCAGAAGCCCGCCGCGTCGTACACCCGCCGCCCGTCCAGCCGGCAGCGCAGCAGGGAGTCCACCCAGTTGGCGCCGCGCATGTCGTCCGCGGCCTGCACCACGTAGGAGGCGTTGAGGCGCGCCGCCATCGCGTCCAGCGACTCCTCCACCTTGCGCGGGTCCACCAGGGCCACCACGCGGAAGGAGCCCTCGCCGCCGTCCTCGATGGCGCTCGCCACCGCGCGGGCCTTGAGGCCGTCGCCGACGACGAGCACCGCGTCGGGCTCGCCCACCAGCGCCCGGATGGAGACGCGCACCACCAGGGTGCCGGCCAGGGCGCCCATCGCGCCGCCCAGCAGCGTCCCGGGGGGCAGCACCACCGGCAGGACGAGCGGCAAGAGCAGCATCACGCCGCCCGCCACCATCGCGGTGACGCCCGCGGCCTTGAGGAAGCGGTAGCCGCGCGTCCGGTCCTCCGCGGCGATGCGCAGGTCGTAGAGGTCCAGCAGGTACAGCGTGAACTGGAAGGTGACGACGAAGGCCAGGCCCAGCCCCACCAGCGTGGGCCACATCGTGGCGAACGGCGGCTGGGTGCCCAGGGGCGCGAAGAGGGCCGCGCAGGCCGCGGCGCCCGCGACACAGGCCAGCGCGATCGCCGAGGACTCGGCGAGGAAGAACGTCAGTTTCTTGGCTGAAAAATAGTGGTGGAAAACGCGAAGCACGTGACTCCTCCAACCCCAACCCGCCGCCGCTCCAGGCCCCCCGCCCTTCGCCCCTCATCGGGGCGAGGAGCGGGTCGGGCCTTTGAAACACCTCACCTCACCGCCACCCGCTACCGCTTCACGTAGTTCTTCAGGTACGGGGTCGCGTTCACCTCCGCCCCGTTGAGCACGCAGCCCACCAGCGCCGCGCCCGCCAGCTGCTCCACCGCCTGGTTCACCACCTTGGAGGGGGTGACGTTGGCGCGGATGACCATCAGCACGCCGTCCATCTGGTGGCCCAGGATGGCCGCGTCCGCGAACGGCAACGTGGGCGGCAGGTCCACGTACACCTCGTCGAAGCCGTCGCGCACCGCCTTGAGGAACTGCTTCATGCGGGCGCTCGCCAGCACCTGGGTGCTCTCCTCCGGCGTGGCGCCGGCGGGGATGACCGCCAGCCGCGTGGCGTTGAAGCGGCGCACGACGTCGCGCACGTCGCACTCGCCGGCCAGCAGCTCCGCCAGGCCCTGCTTGTTGCGCATGCCCAGCGTGGGCGCCACCTGCCCCCGGCGCAGGTCCGCGTCCACCAGCAGGATGCGGCGCTCCGGGTTCGCCCGGGCGGCGGCCAGGGCCAGGTTCACGCTCGTCACCGTCTTGCCCTCGCCGGGCATCGCGGAGGTGAGCGCCACCACCTTCATCGGGCGCTGCTCGCGCATCCGCTCCAGGCGGTAGTACAGGGTGCGGTACTGCTCGGCGGCCGCGGAGGCGGGGGCCGTGAGCGTCACCACCCGGCGGTCCACCGCGTTCGAGGAAGCCGCGCTCTCATCCACACGCGGGAGGAAGTTACCGGCCCGCTCCATCGTCGAGTCCATCTGTGTTCTCCAATCCTTTCCGTAGGGGGTCGGCAATTAGTTCAGGGAAGTAGGCGAGGAGACGCTGTTCCGGCTCCCGTTCATGGGCATCAACACCCGCTTCTCCGTCTTGCCCTGCATGTTCGGGACCACAGCGAGGACAGGCAGCGTCAGGCGCTCGCGGACCTCGGTGCCGTCGCGCAGGCTGTCGTCGCGCATCTCCAGGACGGTGCCGGTGAGGACGCCCAGGGCCAGGGCCACCAGCGCGGCGATGAGCAGGCCGCTCATGCGGTCCGGGCGGGCGGGCGCGGAGGGCACCCCGGCGGGCGAGATGACGTTGAACAGGCTCTTGGCGCTCTTGGCCTCCAGCTCCTGGGCGATCTCCGCCTCCACCTTGCGGCTCACCACGCTCTGGTACTTGGTGCGGGCGATCTCGTAGTCCCGGTTCATGACCGCCAGCTCCTGGGCCCAGCGCGGGGTGTTGTTCAGCCGCGCCTGGTACGCCTCGGCCTGCTTCTGGAGGTCCACGATGTCCTTCTGGATGTTGGTGACGAGCGTGGCCACGCGGGCGCGCTCGTTGCGCTCGGCGTACATGCGGCCCTCGGCGTCCTTGCGCTGGGCGCTGATGTCGTTGAGCTCACGCTCCATCCGCTTCACCTCCGGGTGGTCCTCCGTCCACTGCGTCTTCGCCTGGGTGAGGGTGCGGGACAGGCCGCTCTCCGTGGCCTCCAGGCGGCCGGCCTCGCTGTCCGCGGCGTTGCGGGCGCGGGCCAGGTCGGAGCGGCGCGCCTCGGCCGTGCGCAGCTCCTCGGACTTCATCTGCAGCTGGGCGCCGATGCGCTCCAGGCCGCGCATGTTCATCTCCATCTGCTCGGGCAGCTCGCCCAGGTGGTCCACCTTGAACTTGGAGATCTTCGACTCCCAGGCGGACACGGCCTTGCCCATGGAGATCATCTCGTCGTTGAAGAGGTCCGTGGCGCGGGCCGCCTGCGCCTGGCGGATCTTCAGCGTCTCCTCGGAGAAGATGGCCGGCAGGCGGTTGGCCACCTGCGCCACCACCTGCGGGTCGCGGCCCGCGTAGGTGAGCTCGAAGGCCGTCTCACCCTCGACGCGCACGGTGATGTCCTTGCGCATCTGCTCCACCGCCGCCTCGATGCCCTTCTCCGACACCAGCTCCGGGTAGAGGTTCATCTCCTCGATGGCCTTCTGGAGCACCGGCCGCGCCAGGAGCTCCTGGCGGACGGTGACGAGCCGCTGCTCGATGAGCTCGCTCACCGTGTGCTGGACCATCTCCTCGCCGGGGCGCTGCGGCTCCACGCGCACCACCACGGACGCTTCATAAATGCTCGGCCGGGTCATCACGATGGCCGCGCCCAACACGAAGATTGCTGCAGCGATCGCCCCCACCAGGGCCTTTCGGCGCCACAGCGCCGAAAGCAACTGGTCCGCCGTCATCCCACGCTCCATGATCCGCTCCTCCATCCTCGTCATCTCTCGAAGGTTGCCTACCAAGCTGTCATCACCAGACGGAGGGCGAACACGTTGCGTGTCAGGTCCCCCGCCCCAGCGACATCCGCCGCGCCCACCTGCGCGATGCGGTCAAAAGCGCCCTGCAACGCGAGCCGCCGGCCGAGCCGGTACTCGACGCCTCCCCCCACCGCGTAGCCCTGCGACACGTTCGTGGTGTTGCGCCACTCCGTGTAGTGCTCACCGGGCGCCGTCCCGTTCCGGAAGAAGCTGGCCGCCCCGAAGGCCGACAGCTTCTGCGTGAACCGGTGCGCCCCCATCACCGACGCGTAGTCCGCCCACACCGCGCCGGAGAAACCGCTCGCGCCCACCAGGTCGTGGCCCATGGCGAAGCCGAAGTCGCTGCGCTCGCCCTCGCGCACCACCTCCAGCGCCGCGCGGGGCATCCACCCGCCGCGCGCCGCGTCCGTCGGCAGGTAGCGCACCGGCCCCCCCCGGAGGGTGAGCGTGGTGGGCCGCGTCAGCCGGTAGCGCACGGCCGCGGAGGCGCCGTGCGCCTGGCTGTAGTCGCCGGCGTACAGGAAGCCCTGGTAGCGGTACTCGGCGCCCAGGGACAGCCGACGCGTGGAGCGGTACCACAGCTCCACCGACGGGGTGTGCGCGTAGCCCGCCACCCGCCCCGGCTCGATGATGCGCGTCGCCTCGAACATGTAGTTGCCGCGCACGTCCAGGCGGTCCGTGACGCGCCCGGTGAGCCCCACCCGCGTCTGCGCATAGAAGGTGGGCGCCGTGGAGCGCGCCAGCCCGTCACGCGGCAGCGACGTGGGGTCGGTGACGCGGAACACCCGCGCGCTGGCGTCCAGCCGCAGGCGGCGGGTGAGCACGTCCCGGAAGGCCACGCCCGCGCGGTGGTCCACCGTCGTCGTGCCGGAGCCGTGCCGCGCGAGCAGGTCCGTGGCGTAGAAGGACTCCAGCGTCACCTGCTCGTTCTTCACGTCCAGGCCCAGCCGCGGAGACAGCTTCGTCATGAACTGGCCGTTGGTGCCGGTCCCGCCCAGGCGGATGTCGTTGTCGAAGCGCTCCTCCGCCGTCAGGCGCAGCCGCGGCTCCAGGATGGTGGCCGCCTGCGCGGCCGGCGCGGCGATGAGACACCCTGCGATCACTGCCCGCTTCCAATGGCCCCTCACCGCCGCCCTCCCATCCTTGCCCACGCCCACGTTCGCTGCTTCCCGCTGTCTGTCCTTGACGCTCCCGCGACCGTCCCGGCTCACGGGACGACGACGGTGTCACCCGGCCGGAGGATGACGCTCTCGCCGTCGGGGGAGACCAGGTCGCTGTAGCGCACCGGAATCTGTCCGCCCTTGCCGTCCGTGCGGATGACGACGATGCCGTCGGAGTTGGCGAAGTCCGTGAAGCCGCCGGCCAGCGCGATGGCCTGAAGCAGCGACACGCGGCCGCGCAGCGGGTATGCACCCGGGTGGGCCACCTCCCCCGTCACGAAGACGCGGCTGCTGTTGACCTCGCGGACGATGACCGTCACGCGCGGCTCCTGCACGTACGGCTGGAGGCCCGTCTTGAGCAGCTCCGCCAGCTCCGTGGGCGTCTTGCCCGCGGCCTGCACCTCGCCCACCATCGGAACGGAGATGAAGCCGTCGGGACGCACCGGCACCGTGCGCGACAGCTCCTGATCGCGCCAGACGCTCACGTCGAGCACGTCCTCGCGCCCGATGCGATACGGCTGCTCCGAGTTGTCGACCTTCAGCGCCTGCTGGTGAGCACAACCCGACAGGAGGAGCATCCCCATCACCGTCCAAAACCCCGTGCGCCGCATTCCCATCTTTCGCTCTCCTTCGTTCACGGATGTCCGCGCGGGCCGCGCCGTTCACACGCCCTGGAGGGCCGGGCGACTCGCTTCTGGCGGTGGCTCTTAGCAGCGCGTGTGCCAGCGACCGGGGGGAGGGAAAACCCTTGGAATGCAGTGGGTTACGGCGTGCCACATCAGGCGCACATCAGCGCATCCGGGAAAAATTCCGGTCCCGGGTCGGTGTTCTCCCCTGTGCTTTCTGCCGATCGCTTCCACGAGGCGGAAGAGGATTGCCCACCGGAAGCCACGCGCCTTCCACGCCCGTTCGGGCTCCCCCCTGGGATTCCCGTAGCGGAGGCTCGGCACGAGACTTGAACAGGGATGAGCGTCGAACAGCGATTGGGGTTCAGGGGTTCAACTCAGTCCAGAGGGAGACATCGGATGGGCAAGGTGGCAGGGGCGGTTGGGGTGGTCTTCATGCTCGGGACCAGCATCGTGGGATTGGTGGGGGCCTCGATGGGCGGCAGCGTGGAAGCCGGCGTGCTGGGCATGGTGGGCCTGGCCCTGTATGGCGGCAGCTCGCTCTTGAGCGGCAAGGCGACGGAGCCCGAGGGCGTCGCGAAGCAGGCGTAGCGGCCCGCTCCCACGCGGTCGCGTTCAGGGGCCTTCGGGCCGGTTCAGCGAAGAAGGAAGCCAGGCTTCCTCCCGCTGCCGGCCCGCGGGCCCTTGTCGTGTCCGGGGTGCGGCTCAGGGCTGGTGGGGCCCGGCCTCCGGAGCGGGGGAGGCGCTCGGCTCCGGCAGGACGCGAGGCGCCTCGGCGCCGGGGCGCGGCGGCACCTCCTGCTCCGGGAGCGGCTGTTGCGCGCTGCCCTGGGCCTCCTGGCGGCGCAGGCGCACGGCCCGGCTCCACAGGGCGATGCCCGCCCACACGCCCACGACCGCCGCCGGCACGGCCACGACGTGGGGCC
>JAFADT010000413.1 GCA_023424585.1 Pseudomonadota bacterium | reverse complement strand
CTCATCTTCTGCGTGCTGCTCATCTTCTTCGCGGAGATCCTCAACAGCGCGCTGGAGCAGCTGGTGGATCTGGCCGTGCAGCAGTTCGACGAGAAGGCCCGCCTCACCAAGGACGCGGCGGCCGCCGGCGTGCTCGTGCTCGCGGGCGGCACGGTGGTCATCTTCGCCGCCATCCTGATCAACTACTGGGAGACGGTGCGCACCAGCACCGACGCCATCCTCCGGCAGGTCGCGCTGGGCATCCCGCTGGCCGGCTGCGCCACGGTGCTCGTGCTGCCCCAGCCGCGCCCCCTCGCCGTGGACGTGCTCGCGTTCCTCCTGGCCATGGGCCTGCTCGCGCTGACGGCGCCCGCGTCCGCGAGCCTCGTCTTCACCGCCCTCACCGCCGCGCTGCTCGTCATCGCCGCGGCCGCCGCCCGCGAGCGCCGCCGCCACCCCCAGCCCTGAAGGCCCGAGGACGACACGGTGCGTCGCGGGCACAACGGCCGGCGGCCGCCAGTCTCAGGCGACGCCGAGCTTCTCGCGCGTCCGGGCATCGGGCGTCAGCGCCTCGGCCATGTCCGCTGCATCGAGGAACGGCCGGCTCTCGCTCTCACTTGTTCCTGGGTCGGGCCACCCCTCTTTGGGGGCTCACCGTGACGACGAGCGCGCTTTTCGGAGAGCGACGGCGTGCTGCGGATTCGGCTCGACGTTCGAAGCGCGCGGCGGGAACGGAGCTCGTCGGGGCCGGGAGCCCGCTGGCACGATGGCCGCCATCACCCTCTGGCAGTCGGCGCGGTCTGCTCCCATCACCTCGCGGGAGGGGGCCCCGGAACCGGTCCGGAGCCCGCTCACCCGCGGAGGGTCGATGTGGTGGATCCTAACGCGCTACGCGCGCTGCTGAAAGCCCGCCCCGGCGTCGGAGGGCGACGTCGCCTGGGCTGCGGCGACGGCCTTGTCTCCCTCCTTCAGGTCGGTCGTCACCAGCTCCAGCAGCTCCGTGGCGATGCCGATGACCTGGTGCGGCGTGTAACCGCTTGCGCGCAGCTGGTTGAAGAACGTGCGCGCGAGGATGCGGGTGCCCTTCTGGTCGGTGCTCACAGGAATTGCCTCCGGAATCGGCGCCGCATGGCCGGCCGCCGCGTCTGCGTGGGAGTCCGGTGTTCAACCTCCGTGCCAGCCGTTCTCTTCCGAACGGATTCCCCAGCAGTCCTCAGGGGTTGGAGGCCGGAGAGGGGCGGCACGGAACGTGGATGGTGCGAAGGGGGTTACGCACCCGGGCGTCCGCTCCGCCTGAAACGCCGCGCAGGGTGCATCACCGGGTACGCACCACCCCGGCGCCCCGCTGACAGGCCCGCTCGTCTTTTCAAGTGCTTGCATTCCCTCCGGGGGGTGGAGCACATACGCGCCCCCCACCGAGGAGTCAGAACACAATGGCGTACCGGGTGAACAACATCGGGCTGTGGCTGGACGAGCCGGAGGAGCTGCTCGGCCAGCGCGCGGCGGAGAAGCTGGGGGTCACCCGGAGCGACCTCGCCTCCGTGCGGGTCGTGCGCTCGGTGCTGGATGCGCGCAAGAAGGGCAGCCCGCGCTACATCTACACGCTGGAGGTGGAGCTGGCCCCGGGCCGCAAGGCGCCGCGGCTGCCGCCGGACGTGGGCGAGGCCCCGCCCCCGCCGGAAGCGCCGGCGCGCGTGAAGGAGCCGGAGAAGCTGCCGCTCATCATCGGCACCGGGCCCGCGGGGCTGTTCTGCGCCCTGGGCCTGCTGGAGCGCGGCGTGCGCAGCATCCTGCTGGAGCGCGGCAAGGAGGTCGTCACCCGCCGCAAGGACGTGGCGAAGCTCATGCGCGACGGGACGCTCGACCGCGAGAGCAACATGAACTTCGGCGAGGGCGGCGCGGGCGCGTACACGGACGGCAAGCTGTCCACGCGCATCAACCACCCCATGGTGCGCAAGGTGATCGAGGCCTTCGCGAGGTACGGCGCGCCGGATCACATCCTCATCGAGGGCAAGCCGCACATCGGGTCCGACCTGCTCCCGGGCGCGGTGGCCCGGCTGCGCGAGGAGCTCATCGCGGGCGGCTGCCAGGTGCACTTCGAGCAGCGCGTGGACGACCTGCTCTACCGCGACGGCCGCGTGGCGGGCGTGAAGATGGCGGACGGGCGCACGCTGGAGAGCGACCGCGTCATCCTGGCGCCGGGCAACTCCGCGCGCGAGCTGTACGAGCGCTTCGCCGCCGACGGCCGCGTGAGCGTGGAGGCCAAGCCCTTCGCGCTGGGCTTCCGCGCGGAGCACCCGCAGACGCTCATCAACAGCATCCAGTACGGCTCCGCCGCGAAGCACTCCAAGCTGCCGCCCGCGGACTACAAGCTGGCGGAGAACCTGGACGTGGACGGCGAGGTGCGCGGCGTCTACTCGTTCTGCATGTGCCCCGGCGGCATCGTGGTGCCCACGCCCACGGAGGAGGGGCTCCAGTGCACCAACGGCATGAGCAACTCGCGGCGCAACGCGAGGTTCGCCAACGCGGGCATCGTCGTGTCGGTGTCCGTGGAGGACTTCGCGCGCGAGGGCTTCCACGGGCCGCTCGCGGGCCTGGAGTTCCAGCGGCACTGGGAGTCGGAGGCCTACAAGCTGGGCGGAGGCCGCTTCTTCGCGCCCGCGCAGACCATCCCGGACTACCTGGCCGGCCGCGTGAAGAAGGACCCGGGCGACACCAGCTACCGCCCGGGCCTGGCGCACGTGGATCTGAACAGGCTCTTCCCGGCGCGGCTGACCCAGTCCATCAAGGCCGCGCTGCGCACCTTCGACCGGAAGATGAAGGGCTTCATCAGCGACGAGGGGAAGCTCATCGGCATCGAGAGCCGGACGTCCTCGCCGGTGCGCATCACCCGGGGTGACGACCTCCAGTCCGTGTCCATGCGCGGCCTCTACCCGGTCGGCGAGGGCTGCGGCTACGCGGGCGGGATCGTGTCCTCCGCCATTGATGGACTGCGCGCCGCTGAGCAGATTGCCACCGAGCTGGCTTGAGGTCCCCGCCCCCACCGGGCAGGGTGGGCCGGGAGGGAGGAAGACCCATGGCGTACCGCGTGCGCACTCCGGATGGTGAGCTGATGTTCCCCTCGCTGGGCGACATCGAGCGGGCCTACGTGCAGGGGCTGGTGGAGCCGGACGACGAGGTGCGCGAGGAGGGCGCGGAGCTGTGGCGCAAGGCGTCCTCGCTGCCGGCGCTCGCCCGGGCGAGGCCCCAGGCGACGGACACCGCCAGGCGCGCCCAGACGCTCACGGTGGCGGGCGCGGTGGCGGTGGGCGTGCTCGCGCTGGTGCTGCTCTTCACCGGCACGAGCTGGAACATCCGGATGTTGGGCATCGCGCTGGCCCTGGTGGTCAGCGGCATGCTCACCCGGGTGACCTTCAAGGCATACAAGCGGCCGCCGCCCGTCCTCTGAGGCCGCCTCCTCCCCTGCCCTCCGGGGCAGCGGCACGGCCCTCGCCGCCAGCAGGCCCCACACGGCCCATGTTTGGTGGGAGGCACCCCGCGAAGGTGCCCCCATCGCGCTGGAGGAGGACCGCACCTTGCTCAGCACCTACCTGTCCCGAGAGGCCGCCCGCAAGCTTCGCCATGGCGCCCCCTGGCTGCGCCGCGAGGACATCGTCTCCATGGAGGGCGAGCCGCAGCCCGGCACCCCCATGCAGCTGAAGGACGAGGACGGGCATGTCCTGGGGCTGGGGGACGTGGACCTCGAGGCCTCCTACGCCGTGCGCCGCCTGGGCATGCCGGACGAGTCCGTGGAGGGGCTCATCCCCCGCCACGTGCGCCACGCCTTCGAGCGGCGCGCCCGGCTGGTGGACGACCCGCGCTTCTGCCGCATCGTCAACGACGACGGGGACGGCCTGCCGGGCCTCATCGTGGACCGGTATGATCAGCACTTCGTCGTCCAGACGCTCACCCGCTCCATGGACGCGCGGCAGGAGGAGATCACCCGCACGCTGGGCGAGGTGACGGGGGCGGCCTCCGTGCTGCTCCGCAACGACACGTCCCGGCGCAAGGCGCTGGGCCTGCCCGCGCAGCGCCCGCACGTGATGTACGGCACGCCGCCGCGCTGGTGCCGCCTGCTGGAGATGGGCGCGCGCTTCACCGTGGACCTCACCTACGGCCGGGGCACGGGCTACGGGTACGACCACCGCGAGCTGCGCCGCTTCCTGGCGCGCACCGGCAACGGGGACCGGGTGCTGGACGTGGCGTGCAACGTGGGCGGCCTCTTCGTCCACGCCGGGCGCCACGGCGCGAAGCAGATCCTGGCCTTCGACGGCAACGCGGACGCGGCGGACCTGGCGCGGGAGAACGCGGAGGCCAACGGGCTGCTCGGCCGGGTGACGGTGGAACAGGGCGAGCCGCTGGCGGTGCTCCGGGCCCTCAAGGAGACCTTCGACCTGGTGCTGCTGGACACGCTGGGGGTGATGTCCGAGGAGGCCTTCATCGACCAGGTGCGGCTGGCCCTGCGGCGCACCCGCCATGGCGGACGGCTGCTCGTGGTCGGTTACCACCCACCATTGGCGCTGGGCTCATTCACGGAGTGCGTGGCCACGGCGTGCGAGCAGGAGGCGCGCATCGCCTTCCGGCTGGTACGGATGGGACTGCCGCCGGACCACCCGGCGCCGGTCGGCTCCCCGGGGGCCGAGTACCTGGAGGCGGTGGCGCTCGAGGTGAGCTGAAGCGGCCGCAGGTGTTGTTTCGCCCTCGACGGGCCGCCTCGGTGTTAGTGTCCGCGCCGCGATGACAACCGAAAACGAGTCCCAGGCCGCGACCTCTTCCACCCCGGAGGCTTCCGTCGAGACCGTCCGCAAGGTGTACGCGGCGGACCTGCGCGAGAAGGACCGGGTCAACACCGTCTTCCGCGTCACCAAGAAGGAGAAGGTGACCGCGCGCAGCGGCAAGGTGTTCCTGTCGCTGTCCCTGGCCGACAAGAGCGGCACGGTGGACGCGCGTGTGTTCGACAAGGTGGACGCGCTCGAGCCCGCCTTCCAGAGCGGTGACTACGTCCTCGTGCAGGGCAGCGTCATCGTCTTCCACGGCCGCACCCAGGTCGTCGTGGAGGGCGTGGAGCGGTTGGATCCGGAGCCGCTCGACCCCAAGGAGTTCGAGCCGCCCCCCGCCCCGCCCGCCGAGTCGAAGCCCGAGGCCAAGGCCGGCGAGGCCAAGGCCGGCGACGCGAAGCCCGAGGCCAAGACCAGCGACGCGAAGCCCGGCGAAGCGAAGACCGGCGAAGCGAAGACCGGCGAAGCGAAGGCCGAGCGCCACGAGGGCGGCGGCGGTGGCCCGCGCGCGGTGGGGCAGATCCGCGAGCTCGTCACCGAGCGCGTCAACGACCCGTACGTGAAGCAGCTGCTGCTGGCCCTCCTAGATGACGCGCAGGTGGCCGCGGCGCTGCCGGTGGCCCCGGCGGCCAAGGGCGTGCACCACGCGTGGCGCGGTGGACTGGCCGAGCACATCCTGTCCGTGATGCGCCTGACGCTGCGCGTGGCGGACCACTACCCCATGGCGGACCGCGACCTGCTGCTGGCGGGCGCGTTCCTGCACGACGTGATGAAGGCCGGCGACGCGGCGTCCGACAAGGGCTTCGACACGTCCGACGAGGGCCGGCTGGTGGGCCACGCGGTGCTGGCCGCGCAGAAGATCCGCGAGAAGGCCCTGGGCATCCCGGGCTTCCCGCCGCTCCTGGAGCAGCACCTGACGCACCTGGCGATCTCCCAGCAGGGCCCGGCCGGCGCCCCCGGCGCGAAGGCGCCGGTGACGCTGGAGGCGCAGATCATCGACACGCTCAGCTCGCTCGACGCGCGCATCGCCGGGTGGGTGGAGGCCATGCAGCGCGATCCGAACGAGCGCTGGACGGACCACCTGCGCGCGTATGACCGGTCGCTCTGGAAGGGCTTCGTGCCCACCGGCCGCGGCCGCGCCCCGGTGGAGGGCGGCCGGCGCAAGCACCGCGAGGAGAAGCGCAAGGCGCGCGCCGACAAAGGCCCGTCCGCCCCCGCGGGCGAGGGCACCGCCGCCCCCGCGGCCCCGTCCCAGGA
>JAFADT010000325.1 GCA_023424585.1 Pseudomonadota bacterium | reverse complement strand
ACCCACGCCTCGGAGCTCGTCGCCGCCCTCCAGGCCCTGCGCCCCGACCTCACCTACTTCGGCATGGGAGGCGCCCGGCTGGCCGCTCGAGGGGTGGAGCTCATCCACGATGCCCGGGAGGTCTCCGTCATGGGCATCACCGAGGTGCTCCCCCGCATCCCCCGCATCCTGCGGATCATGAAGGACCTGGCCCGGGCCGCGGAGGAGCGCCGCCCTGCCTGCGCCATCCTCGTGGACATCCCGGACTTCAACCTGCGGCTGGCCAAGAAGCTCAAGGCCCTGGGCATCCCGGTGGCCTACTACGTGTCCCCCATGATCTGGGCCTGGCGCCGGGGTCGCGTGCGCACCATCCAGCGATTGGTGGACCGGATGCTCTGCATCCTGCCCTTCGAGGAGGACTTCTACCGGGAGGCCGGGGTGCCCGCACGCTACGTGGGCAGCCCCGTGCTGGAGCAGATGCCCAAGGCCGCCAGCGCCCGCGAGTTCCGGCGGCGCCTGGGTCTGGCGGAGGACGCGCCCACGCTCGCGCTGCTGCCCGGCAGCCGGATGAGCGAGATCCGCCGCATCCTGCCCACCCTGGTGGGGGCCGCGAAGCAGCTGGCCGCCGAGCGGCCGGGGCTCCAGGTGGTGGTGCCGGTGGCGCCCACCATCGCGAAGGAGGAGATCACCTCCCGCTTCGAGGGCAGCGGCGTGACGCCGGTGCTGGTGGACGGGCGCGCGCCAGAGGTGGTGGGCGCGAGCGACGCCGCGGTGGTGGCCTCCGGCACGGCGGTGCTGGAGGCGGGGCTCATGGAGCGGCCGCTCGTCGTGGTGTACCGCGTGTCGAGGGTGACGTACTGGGTGGGCCGGCTGATGTTGAAGGTGGCCTTCGTGTCGCTCATCAACCTGCTGGCGGGCCGGCGCGTGGTGCCGGAGCTGCTCCAGGGGGACATGACCCCGGAGAACATCGCCTCCGAGGTGCGGCGCGTGTGGCTGCCGGGCGAGCCCCGCGACGCCATGGTCCAGGGCCTGGCGGAGGTGCGCGGGCGGCTGGGCGAGGTGGGGGCGGCCCACCGTGCGGCCCAGACGGTGCTGGAGCTGCTGCCCCCTCGCGTTGTCGCCTGAGCGGGAGAACCGACCGGGTTGGCGCCGGTTCTGCTGTTCCAGCGCCGGGATTGGGATATGTCCGCCGGGTCATGAACCGTGCGCTGGTCTGCATCCCCACCTACAACGAGCGGGACAACATCGGCCCCATCACCCAGGCGGTGCTGGCGGCGGATCCCCGTGTGGACATCCTCGTCGTCGACGACAACTCGCCCGACGGGACGGGGCAGCTGGCGGACGAGCTGGCCGCGAAGGAGCCGCGCGTGCGCGTGCTCCACCGCGAGAAGAAGGAAGGCCTGGGCCGCGCGTACCTGGCCGCCTTCCGGTGGGCCCTGGCCCAGGGCTACACGTACATCCTGGAGATGGACGCGGACTTCAGCCACGACCCGCGCTACCTGCCCACCTTCCTGGACGCCGCGGAGGGCGGCGCGGACCTGGTGCTGGGCTCGCGCTACGTGGACGGCGGCGGCACGGTGAACTGGGGCGTGGGCCGGAAGCTCATCAGCCGCGGCGGCTCGCTGTACGCGCGCAGCATCCTGGGCGTGGACGTGCGCGACCTCACCGGCGGCTTCAAGTGCTTCAACCGCCGGGTGCTGGAGCGCATCGACCTGGACGCGGTGCGCAGCACCGGGTACGCGTTCCAGATTGAGTTGACCTACCGCACCCTGCGCAACGGCTTCACCGTGCGCGAGGTCCCCATCGTGTTCGAGGACCGGCGCGTGGGGCACTCGAAGATGAACAAGAAGATCTTCGTCGAGGCGCTGGGCATGGTCTGGAAGCTGCGCTTCACGGTCTGAGTGCCATGTCGATGTCCGGAGTGGTGTCCACCTTCCTCGTGTCGCTGTCCGCCATCTTCTTCGTGGTGGACCCCATTGGCGTCGTGCCGCTGTTCCTGGCGATGACGGCGGGAGACTCCAAGCAGCAGATACGGAGCACCGCCCTGCGCGCCTGCCTGGTGGCGTGCGGGCTGATGCTGTTCTTCGCCGTCTTCGGCCGCGTCATCTTCCACGTCTTCGCGGTGTCGCTGGGCGCCTTCCGCGTGGCGGGCGGCATCCTGCTCTTGATCACGTCCCTGGACATGCTGCGCGCCCGCCCGTCCTCCACGCGCACCAGCCCGACGGAGGAGGAAGAGGGCGTGGTGAAGGAGGACGTGGCCATCGTCCCGCTGGCCATCCCGCTGCTCGCGGGGCCGGGCGCCATCGCCACCGCCATGGTGCTGATGGCGCGCTCCGGGACGTCGCTCGCGTCCGCGCTGCCGGTGGTCGCGGCGGTGGTGCTGACCTTCACCTCCACCTACTTCATCCTCAACGCCTCCAGCCTGGTGCAGCGGGTGCTGCGTCAGTCCGGCGTCGCCATCCTGGAGCGCGTGTCCGGCCTCATCCTGGCCGCCATCGCGGTGCAGTTCATCGCGGACGGGGCGAAGGACCTGCTCAAATAACGTCCGCGCCCGCCACCCAGACGGCGCCGTCCTTGCGCACGGTGCCCTGCGGGCGGCCCTCCATGGTGAGGTGCTCCGGGCTGGAGCGCTGCGCGTCGTACGCGTAGCCGCCCTGGACCTCCTGCAGGTACACCACCACCGCGTCCACCACGTTCTCCTGCACGACCTTGAACGAGTCGTTCGCGCACTGGGGCTCGCCGGTGAAGAAGCGCTCCAGGGAGTCCTCCTCCGGGTGGCGCACGTAGACGACCACGGGAGCCCTCTCCTCCTTGCCCTCGGCGACGAACTGCTGGATGGCCCGCGAGGGCGCGGGCTGCCGCATCAGCGCCTGGAGGAGCGTGCACTTCTCGTCCTCGGCCTCCACGCGCTGCGCGAGGGGGACCGAGTGCGCGCAGCCCACCGTCCCCAGCAGGCCCAGGCCCGCCACGGCGAGCGCCCGACAAATGTGACGAAGTTCCACCATGTGACACCTCATGGCTTGCGCCAGCGAGGGGCGAAGGGCGCGTTCGTCAGGGACGGGTCCTCCACCGCGATGATGTATTCGGCGCGGCGGTTGGCCGCCTCCGCCGTCTCATCCGGCGTGGGCACCGCCGGAGACTGCTCACCAAAGCCCTCGTAGAACACTGGTACCTTCAGGCCGCGTTGGCGGAAGTAGGACGCGATGCTCTTCGCCCGCTTGAGTGACAGCTCGCGGTTGTCGTCCGCGCTGCCCACCGTGTCGGTGTGCCCGAGCACGTACAGGCGCAGCGACGCCCAGCGCCCGTATTTATTCAGCGCGTCCGTGATGCTCTTGTAGCTGGCGTCCAGCTTGCCCTTCTCCGACGGGGGGACGTCCGAGCGGCCAGACGCGAAGCCCACCTCCTCGTGCGGGATGTCCACCTGCCACGGGTAGAGGTCCACGCCGGTGTAGAAGTCGGACGTGTCATAGGCGCGGAGGCGGATGCGCATCACCTTGCCCTCCGCCGGCAGCCACTTCACCTCCAGGGGCGTGCCCGCGGGCGCGCCCTTGAAGTCCACGTCGCCCGCGAAGGCCGTCTTGCCGGTGTCCATCATCACCGTGACCTCCGTCTTCGCGGCCGGGCGGGACAGCGTGAAGCGCAGCTTGCGCCCGGGCACGTCCACGTCCTCCGGGCGTACCTCCAGCTTCAGCGGGCCGTACAGCTCCGTGTCGAAGGCGAGCGGCATGCTCCCCGGCTCCGCCCCGCCCGGGAACCGCACGGTGAGCTCGCCCTCGTAGTGGAACTTCCCCTCCGGCTGCTCCAGGGCGATGCGGCGGGTGACGCCTGGCTTGCCGCCTCCCTTGAGCTCCACCGCCTTGCCGTCGCCGCGCTTGAGCTTCACCTCGAAGCCGTCGATGGGCTCGTCGATGTGGATGACCAGCGTGGGCACGCCCTCGCCCAGCGCCGCCTTGCCCTCCAGCGACACCCGGATGGCCTCCGCGGAGGCAGGGAGCGGCAGGCCCAGCAGGGCCACGAGAGGTAGGAGTCGAACGGACATGCGGCGTCAACCTCGGCGTCGCGGGGGAGGTGGTGAGGCAACTCCAGCCCGGGAGAGTGGATTCCCGAGGAAGCCTACCGCACGCCCACCAGGGTGATGCCTCGCGCGGTGGCCCCCGCGAAGAGGGCGGGTGCGTCCAACAGCACCGTGCGCCCTACCTCCAGCGCCAGCACCCGGGCGCCCACCTCCGCCATGACCTCCAGCGTGCGCGGGCCCGCGGCGGGCAAGTCAAAGCGCAGGTCCTGCCCCGGCTTGCAGCGCTTCACCACCACCGCGCCCGGGCCGCCCAGCTTCGCGCCCCGGCGGATGGTCTCGTCGGTGCCCTCGACGGCCTCCAGCGCCAGCACGTGGCCGTCGCGCACCACCACCGTCTGGCCCACGTCCGCCTGCCCCAGGAGCACCGCCACCTCGCGGCCCAGGGCCACGTCCTTCTCCTGCGAGGGCTTCAGCGCGGGGCCGGCCAGGTGCCCTTCGGGGCAGAGCACCTCTCCCAGGAAGTCCGTGGGCGCGATGATGGTGATGCCCTGCGCCTCGAAGTCCGCGGCCACCGCGCGCAACAGCGCGTCGTCCCGGAAGCTGCGCAGGCGGGAGATGATGCGCACCGCGCCCAGGTCCGGCCGGGCCTCCGTGAAGGCGCGCACGCGGCCGATGCCGCCCGCCATGGCCGCCCGGGTGACGCCCGCCTGGCGGAACACCTTCTGGATGCGGCCCACCTGCCCCACGCGCACCCAGGCGAAGTGGGCGACCTCGCGCTCCAGCGCCGGGTCCGTCTCTCCCCGGTGCGCCGCCACCACGACCTCCAGGCCGCGCGCACGGGCGGCCCGGGCGAAGAGGAAGGGAAGCTGGCCGTTGCCCGCGATGAGCCCGATGCGCTCCACCCGCTCCACTCCAATCCCGCGCGAAAGGGCCTAGCGCGTGACGCCGCGCTTGCTCGTCTCCACGAACCGCACCAGGTGCTCCACCTCCGGGTGGCCGGCCAGCTCCGCGCGCAGCTGCGCGAGCGCCTCCTGCAGGCCCAGCTTGGAGCGGAAGAGGATGCGGTAGGCCTCCTTCACGCGGCCGATCTGCTCCTCGGTGAAGCCGCCGCGCTCCAGGCCCACGGTGTTGAGGCCCACCAGCGTGGCCCGGTCCCCCTGCACGGTGCAGTACGGGGGCACGTCCATGGTGACCATGGAGCCGCCGGAGATGAACGCGTAGCGCCCCAGCCGGGTGAACTGGTGCACCGCGACGAGGCCCGAGATCTTCACCGCGTCCTCCACCACCACGTGGCCCGCGAGCGCGGCCCCGTTGGCGAGGAGGACCTCGTTGCCCACGACGCAGTCGTGCGCGACGTGGCTGTTGGCGAGCAGCAGGTTGCGGTGGCCGAGCCGCGTGGCGCCGCCGCCGGACACCGTGCCCAGGTTCACCGTGACGAACTCGCGGATCTGGTTCTCGTCACCGATGACGAGCTCCGTGTCCTCGCCCGCGTACTTCAGGTCCTGGGGCGCCGCGCCCACGGAACAGAACTGGAAGAGGTGGTTGCGCTCGCCCAGCGTGGTGCGGCCCTCGACGACGACGTGCGGCCCGATGCGGGTGCCCGCGCCGATGACGACCTGGGGTCCGATGACCGAGAACGGCCCCACCTCCACGGTGTCGTGGAGCCGGGCTCCCGGATGGACGACCGCGGTGGGATGAACCTGCGCCATGTCCTTCTCTCCTCAGCAGCGCGCGTGACACGCCTTACGGCGCCGCGCCCTCGTCGCCCTTGGCGGCCTTGTTCTTGTCCACCACGGTGGCGAGGAACTCCCCTTCCGCCACCCTGGCGCCATCCACCGACGCCACGCCCTTCGTCTTCCAGATGGCGCCCTTGTGGCGGATGACTTCGATGTCCAACTGGAGCCGGTCCCCGGGCACCACCGGCTTGCGGAAGCGCGCGTTGTCCACGCCCATCAAGTACGTGACGAGCCGCGTCGGGTCCATGGCTTCCGTCTTATACGCAAGGATGGCCGTCGCCTGGGCGAGCGCCTCCAGGATGAGCACGCCCGGCATCACCGGGTGCCCCGGGAAGTGGCCGTTGAAGAAGGGCTCGTTGATGGTGACGTTCTTGTAGGCCGTGAGCTTCTGGCCCGGCACGATTTCCACCACCCGGTCCACCAGGAGGAACGGGTAGCGGTGCGGCAGCAGCGCCTGGATCTCGCCAATGTCCATCATCCGCCCTTCTCCTTCTCCAACAGCTCCACCCTCTTGCGAAGGGCGCGCACTTCCTTGAGCAGGTCCGCCAGCTGTCCCGACGCGGCGCTGGCGCGCAGCCAGTCCTTGTGGGGGATGGCGGGGCTGCCGCTGACCACCTGGCCGTCCGGTACGTCATGGGCGACGCCGGACTGCGCGCCCACCTTGGCCAGGTCTCCCACGCGGATGTGCCCCACCACGCCCACCTGCCCCGCCAGCACCACGCCGGTGCCCACCTCCGCCGAACCCGAAACGCCCGCCTGCGCGCAGATGAGCGACAGCGGCCCCACGCGCACGTTGTGGGCGATCTGCACCAGGTTGTCGAGCTTCGTCCCCTGGCCCACCACCGTCTCACCCACCGTCGCGCGGTCGATGCAGGTGCAGGCGCCCACCTCCACGTCGTCCTCGATGCGGACGATGCCCACCTGGGGAATCTTGAAGTGGCGGGGGCCGTCCTCACCCTCCGCGTCGAAGGCGAAGCCGAAGCCGTCCGCGCCCACCACCGCCGAGGCGTGGAGGATGACGCGCGAGCCCACCACGCACCGCTCGCGCACCGTGGCGTGCGGGTAGAGCACGCAGTCGTCGCCGACGCGCGCGTCCTCGCCCACGTAGGCGCCGGGGTGCAGCACGGTGCGGGCGCCGACGTGGGCGCCCCTCTCCACCACGGCCCCGGCCTTCACCGTGGCCTCCGGGTGCACCGTGGCCTCCGGGTGCACGTGGGCGGCCGGGTGGATGCCCGCGGGGGGCCGCGTGGCCGGATGGAACAGGGCGAGGAGCTTCGCGTAGGCCAGGTGCGGGTTCGCCACCCGCACCAGGGCCACCCCGTCGCGAGCGGGGACCTCCCGCCCCACCAGCACCGCCGAGGCGCGGGTGGCCTCGAACTGCCGGCGGTAGCGGGGATTGCCGTAGAACGACACCTCCCCGGCCAGGGCCTCCTCCAGGCCGTTCAGGCCATGGACGAGCAGTCCGGGGTCGCCGAAGAGCTCACCCCGGACGTGGGCGGCGATGTCCCCCAGCCGGTGCGCGTTGGGTGCGGAAGGCACGGGGGTGTCCGGCGCCTACTTCTTGACCGGGGCGTCCTTGGCCGTCGGCGCCGCAGGCTTCTTGGTGCTGTTGTAGTTGCGGACGACCTCGTTGGAGATGTCGTACTGGGACAGCGCGAAGACGATGCCCGAGTCCCGCTTGTCCAGCACGATGCCCAGCCCGTCCCGCTCCGCGATGGACGCGATGACCTGGTCGATGCGGTTGACGATGGGCTCCATCTCCTGCCGCTCCTTGTTGGCGGCCTCGGCGCGGCTGCGCTCGTACTTCTGCGCCAGCTCCATCACCTTCTTCTGGAGCTCGGTGGCCTTCTGGGTGCGCGTGGCCTCGCTCATGGCGCTGGCCTGCTTGTCCAGGGTCTCCTTCTCCTTGCGGAGCGTCTCCTGCTCCTTGTCGATCTCCTTCTGGCGGTCCTCCAGCCACTTCTGGAGACGGGCCTTCGCGGCCTTGCCATCGTCCACCTCCAGCAGCACGCGCTGCAGGTCGACGTAGGCCACCTTGAGCTCGGCGGCGGAAGCGGCCACCGGGAGGGCGAGCGACAGGACAGCGGCGGTGGCCGCCAGGGTGCTTCGAAGCGACATGGGTTACGGCTCCTCGGAAAGGGTGCTGCAGGCTCCGACGTCCACCCTCCCGGCTTGTTCACTTCCACCCCGGGGGGTGGAGGGAGGCCGACCGGGAAGGCGGCTGGGGTCGATGCCTATCAGAAGAAGTTACCGATGGTGAACTCGAACAGGATGGGGTCGTCCGACGGCCGCTTGGTCAGCGGGATGCCCCACTCGAAGCGCAGGGGCCCGATGGGCGAGAACCAGCGGAAGCCGAAGCCCGCGGAGTGGAAGAGCCCCAGGGGCAGCTTGTCCTGGCGGTCCTCGAAGAACTTCTCGTTGGAGCCGAAGGCATTGCCGGCGTCGTAGAAGAGCACGCCGCGCAGGCCGGCCTTCTCGAAGATGGGGAACTCCAGCTCGAAGTTGAAGATGAGCTGCTTGTTGCCGCCCACCCGGAACTCGGTGACGTTGGCGTCCGGGTTGTCCGCGCGCGGCACGAGCAGCGTGGGGCTGATGCTGCGCAGGTAGTAGCCGCGGATCGTGTTGATGCCGCCCACGTAGTAGAGCTCGCTGATGGGCAGCGGCTTGCTGGAGTCCAGCTGCTGCACGTAGCCCAGCGTGGCGTTCGTCTTGAAGACGAAGCCCAGCGGCAGGGGGAAGTACAGGCGCGAGTACGCGGTGTAGCGGTTGAAGAGGAACGTGCCGCCCAGGAACGAGGGCGCCGTCTCCACCGAGCCGTAGTGGATGAAGCCGCGCGACGGGAAGAGGCGGTTGTCGCGCCGGTCCCAGGACACGGACAGGCGCAGCGCGCTGGTGACGCCGGACTGGAACTGGTTGGCGAGCAGCACCGCGCCGATGCCCTGCCCCGCCTGCACGTCCACGTACTCGCGCGAGTAGCCGACGGTGGCGAGCACGTCGTCCACCAGCTGGCGGCCCAGGGAGACGGTGCCGCCCGTGGAGTTGCGGATGAAGCCCTCGTAGTCCGCCTGCACGCGGAAGAACTCCGCGGACAGCAGGTAGTTCGTGTCCAGGAAGTACGGGTCGTAGAACGACAGCTGCACCAGGGAGCGCAGGCCCGAGATCTGGGCGGACGCGGACACGCTCTGGCCCCAGCCGAGGAAGTTGTTCTGCGACACCTGGGCCGTGAAGATGAAGTTCTCCACGTTGGAGAAGCCGAGGCCCACCTGGAACGTACCGGTGGCCTTCTCCTTCACCTCCACCTGCAGCACGATGGCGTTGTCGGAGCTGCCCGGGTGCTGGGTGATTTCGACGGTCTCGAAGAAGCCCAGCGCGGTGACGCGCTCGCGGCTGCGCTTCACGCCGGTGCCGTTGTAGAGCTCGCCTTCGTAGACGCGCAGCTCGCGGCGGATGACCTTGTCGCGCGTCTTCGTGTTGCCGACGACGTCGATGCGCTCGATGTTGACGAGCGGACCCTTCTGGATGTCGAAGGTGAGGTCCACCGTCCGGTCTTCCGCGTTCACGGAAGTCACGGGGTTGATGTTGGCGTAGGCGTACCCCTTATCGAAGTACACGTCTGAGATGTTGGAGATGTCCGTGGAGAGCTGGCCGCGGTTGAAGCGCTCCTTGGGGCGCGACTTCATCAGCTTCAGCAGCGCTTCCGGCGGGCGCTCCAGGTCCCCCGCGAAGTCGATCTTCCCGATGTCGTACGGCTCACCCTCGGTGATGTGCAGGGTGATGTAGATGTCGCGCTTGTCCGCGGACAGCTGCACGGTGGGCTTGTCCACACGCACGTTGATGAAGCCGCGGTCGTAGTAGGCGATCTGGATGACGGCGAGGTCGCGCTGGAAGGCCTCCTCGCGGTAGGTGCCCTCGCCGGTGAAGAAGGACAGGAAGCCGCCCTCCTTGGTGATCATCACCGCCTTGAGTTCGTCCGCGGACACCTGCTCCGCGCCCTGGAGGGTGATCTGCCGCACCATCACCTTCGAGTGCTCGTTGATGACGTAGACGACGTTGACCGCGGCGCCGTTCTCCACCGGCTCCAGCCGGTACGTCACCTCCGCCAGGAAGTAGCCCTTCTCGACGTACTTCTCCTGGATCTTCTTCTGCGTGGCGCGCACGGCCTCGATGTCGAGGATGGTGCCGGCCTTGAGGTCCAGCTGCTCCTTCAGGTCGTCCGCGCTGAGCTCCTCGTTGCCCTGAAGCTGCACGGCGCGGATGGTGGGGCGCTCCGCCACGCGCACCACGTAGGCGATGCCGTTGGCCAGGTGCTGCGCGAGCAGCTGCACGTCCGAGAAGTAGCCCAGGGCCCAGATGGCGCGGAGGTCCTCCGCGGAGCGCGTGAGCGGGTCACCGACCTGCGTGCGCAGGACGCGGCGGATGGCCTCCGACTCCACCCGGCGGTTGCCCTCGATGCGGATCTCCACCACGCGGTCCGAGGCAGAGACGTCCCCCCCCTCCTCCGGAGCTTCGGCCAGCGGCACGTCCGCGCCGGCGGAGGTGCCCGCGTCCGGAGGCGACACGGGCGTGGCGGCGGGGGTGGACGGGGGGACGACGGCGGGCGAGCCCGCGTCCACGTCCACCTGGGCGTAGGCAGGAACCGGCCCGAGCGCCCACAGGGCGACCGCCAGCAGCGGGAGCAATGACTTGCGCAGAACGGTGAGCCTCAAGTGCAGTCCGGCCAGGAAAAGGCGGGGCAATGTACGGGATGGGGGGAGGGCCCCTCAATCCAAAAGCGAGTGGCCATCAGGCCTCCGACACCTGCCCGCCGGCGAGTCTCAGACGGCGGGGCATGGAGCGAGCAAGCGTCTCGTTGTGCGTGACGACGACGGCGGTGATGCCCAGGTCCCGGTTGAC
Organism: Pseudomonadota bacterium; assembly: GCA_023424585.1. Taxonomy (GTDB): domain Bacteria; phylum Myxococcota; class Myxococcia; order Myxococcales; family Myxococcaceae; genus Corallococcus. The sequence continues at coordinate 1,176 of JAFADT010000325.1, read as the reverse complement.
GTCCCGGAGCAGCTGGTGGATGCCCTCGCCTGTCGTGGGATCCAGGTTGCCCGTGGGTTCGTCCGCGAGCAGCACCGCGGGCTTGAGCACCAGCGCGCGCGCCAGGGCCACGCGCTGGGCCTCGCCGCCGGACAGCTCTCCCGGGCGGTGGTCCACGCGGCTGCCCAGGCCCACGCGCTCCAAGAGCTCACGGGCGTAGGCGTAGGCGGGGCCGCGGTCCCTGCGCTGGATGAGCGCGGGCATGGCCACGTTCTCCAGCGCGGTGAACTCCGGCAGGAGGTAGTGGCTCTGGAAGACGAACCCGATGGTGCGGTTGCGGAACTCGGCGATCTCCGCGTCGTTCATGGAGAAGACGGACCTGCCGTCGAAGAGGACTTCACCGGCGGCGGGGGCGTCCAGCGTGCCCAGCACGTGCAGGAAGGTGCTCTTGCCCGCGCCGGACGCGCCAATCATGGAGACGAGCTCGCCGGCGTTGATGTCCAGGGACACGCCGCGCAGCACGTCAATGCGCTTGCCGTGCAGGAAGTAGCTCTTGAAGACGTTGCGGATGGACAACAGCGCCATGGCTACTCCGCCTTCAGACCTTCCACCGGCTCCACGCTGCTCGCCTTGAGGGCCGGGTAGATGGACGCCAGGTAGGTGACGAGCACCGCGATGACCACCGCCAGCGCCGTCTGCACCGGTTCGATGCGCACCGGCAGCGCGGGGATGTAATAGACCTCGGGGTCCAGCTTGATGCCGACCTTCTCGATGAAGAGGCACCACGCCAGGCCGGAGAACAGGCCCAGGAAGCCGCCGGCCACGCCAATCTGGAGTCCCTCCGCGAGGAAGATCTTCACGATGCCGCCGTCCGGGACGCCCAGCGCCTTGAGGACGGAGATCTCCTTGCGCTTCTCCAGCACCAGCATGATGACCGTGGCGACGATGAGGCCCGCGGCGACGATGATGATGATGGACAGGATGATGCCCATCACCAGCTTCTCCAGGCGCAGCGCGGAGAAGAGGTTCTTGTTCATCTCCCCCCAGTCGCGCGCGCGGTAGGGGTAGCCGCCCAACACGCGCACCACCTGGTTGGCGATGCGGCGCGCGTCGTCGATGTCCGCCACCTTCAGCTCGATGCCGGTGGCGCCCTTCACCGCGAAGAAGTCCTGCGCCTCCTTGAGCAGGATGTAGACG
>JAFADT010000293.1 GCA_023424585.1 Pseudomonadota bacterium | reverse complement strand
GCCTGGGCCCAGGCGGGCACCGCCATCGTGCCGAGCCACACCACCGCCGAGACCCCGAGCTGGAACCTGCGCGTGCGAACCATGTCCCTCTCCCGTCCTGGCCCCCGGCGGGCCAGGACCACTTCGGACCGCGTCCTTCCTAGCTGCGGAAGGGGTTCTGCAGGAGCACCGTCTCGCCGCGGTCGGCGCCCACGGAGACGCACACCACGGGCACGCCGCTGACCTCTTCCACGCGGCGCACGTAGCGCTTGGCGGCCTCCGGCAGCTCGTCGAAGGTGCGCACGCCGGCGATCTTCTCGTCCCAGCCGGGCAGCGTCTCGTAGAGGGGCTTCACGCGCTCCAGGTCCTCGTAGTCACCGGGCAGCTCGGTGATGCGCTGGCCGTCCAGCTCGTAAGCGTTGCAGATGCTGAGCGTCTTGATGCCGCTGAGCACGTCCAGCTTGGTGAGTGCCAGGCCCCACAGGCCGTTGACGCGGACCGCGTAGCGCAGCACCACGCCGTCCAGCCAGCCGCAGCGGCGCGGGCGGCCCGTGGTGGCGCCGAACTCGTCGCCCACCTTGCGCAGCCGCTCGCCCACCTCGTCGCTCAGCTCCGTGGGGAACGGGCCGCCGCCGACGCGCGTGGTGTATGCCTTGCTGATGCCCATCACCTTGTCGATGGCCGTGGGCCCCAGGCCCGAGCCCACCGCGGCGTTGCCCGCCACGCAGTTGGAGCTGGTGACGAACGGATAGGTGCCGTGGTCCACGTCCAGGAGCGTGCCCTGCGCGCCCTCGAAGAGGATGCGGGCGCCGCGGCGGACCTGCTCGGAGAGGAAGAGGGACACGTCGTGCACGTAGGGGCGCAGCCGCTCCCCCAGGGCGGAGAACTCCGCGAGGATCTGCGGCGTCTCCAGGGTCGGCACGTCCACGGCCGCCTGGGCGCAGAGGTCCTTCAGCTCCTCCATCACGGCGGGGAGGCGCTCGTCGATGCGGCGGCGCAGGCGCTCCGGGTGGAGCAGGTCGCGCACGCGGATGCCCCTCCGGGCCACCTTGTCCTCGTAGGCCGGGCCGATGCCCCGCCCCGTGGTGCCGATGGCGCTGCCGCCGCGGGCCTTCTCGCGGAAGCTGTCCAGCAGCTTGTGCCACGGGAAGATGACGTGCGCGTTGTCGGAGATGAGCAGCTGGGCGTCGTCCTTGAGGAAGCCGCGCGGCTTGAGCGCGTCGATCTCCCGGACGAGGACGGCGGGATCCACCACCACCCCGTTGCCGATGACACACGTCTTGCCCGGGTGAAGGATGCCGGACGGGATCAGGTGCAGGACGGTCTTCTGTCCGCCCACCACCAGCGTGTGGCCCGCGTTGTTGCCGCCCTGGAAACGGACGACCACCTGGGCATGCTCGGTGAGCAGGTCGACGACCTTGCCCTTCCCCTCATCTCCCCACTGCGCTCCGATGACGACGACGTTCGGCATGGTGCCCGCCGCTTAGCACGCGGGAGGGGCCGGGTGACAGTGTTCCGCGAAGCCGCAGTGAAGGGCCTGGCAGGCCGCCTTGTCCCACCCCGGCCATGCCCCCGCGTTTTCGGCCTGGACAAGCGCTCGGACGCCCTCGGCCAGGCGGCGCACGGCCCCGGCGTCGGCGGATCCGCCCGGGAGGAACTCCGGCTCCGGGGACGCGTCCGCCAGGAAGGCCACGCCCACCCGCACCGGCACGCCGTCGCGCACCATCCGCGCGGATGCCAGGGACAGGGCCGTCAGCGCATGGACCCACGCGGCCGGCCCCAGGGGGTGCCGAGCGCCCGGGCGCAGAAGCACCGCCACGGCCTCACCGTCCGGCGACTCCCAGAGCAGATCCACCGCGCCCTCCACGCGGGCGCTGTCGTCCAGGTCCAGCACGAAGTCCAGGCCCCGGTGGACCGTGGACGCGGGCGCCACCGCGAGCTGGCGCGCGAACGGGGTGGCCAGGAAGCGCTCCACCGTGGCGAGCACTTCGCCCAGGCCGTCCTCTTCCGGCTCCCGGCCCGCGCTCCGCACCAGGTTCTCCAGGTGCGCGCGCAGCTCGGAGGCCTCCGCGTCCGGGCCCGCGAGGGACAGGTCCACCTCGCGCAGGAGCCGGAGGAGGAGCTGGTCCGGACGCTCGACGGGCAGCCAGCCGTCAGGCTCGACGACGAGGGGCGCGGCGTGCGCGGGGGCCTCCCACGGCGCGGCTCCGACGGCGAGCCCCAGCCGGTGGAGCTGGTGATAGCGGCGCGGACAGGTGAGGAAGTCCTGGACCGCGCGCACGGAGGCGACCGCCGGGGCGTCGGTGGCGAGGGCTCCGGACGCCTCCGAGGCCATGCGCTCCAGCGCGGACTCCAGGCGGAGCCGCGCCTGCTCGCGCTGCTCCTCCGTGGGAGGTTCTGGATCCGCGGGCGGCGGCAGCTGCTCCACGTCCACGTCGATGGCGAGCGCCCGCAGCTCCGGATCCGCGTCCAGCCGGCGATCCATGCGGTGCCACCACGTGTCCGTGCCCGCGCGCTTCTCCTCCCCGCCCGACAGCACCAGCAGGTCCCTGGCGCGCGTGAGGGCCACGTAGAGCAGGCGCAGGTACTCGGCGTCCTCGCGGGCCTTGAGCTCGGCGCGCACGGCCTCGAAGCGCTCGGAGGTGAAGGTGTCCAGCGAGTCCGGCATCCACGGCCGCAGGGCCAGGCCGAAGGACCGCTCGAAGTGCGCCCGGGCGGACGTGGTGCGGCGGCGTCCGCCCATCCCCGGCACGATGACCACCGGCCACTCCAGGCCCTTGGCCCGGTGGATGGTGAGCAGCTGCACGGCGCGCGGGTCGCCCTCGTCCAGCAGGTCCGCCTGGGCCTCGTTGGGGTCGGAGTCCGCCAGCTGGCGCAGCTCGCGCGCGAAGGCCACGCAGCCGCCCGTGCCGCGCTCGTCGCGCCGCGCCGCCAGCGACAGGAGCTTCTCCACGTTGGCGCTCGCCTGCTCCGCGTAGGGCGAGCCCGCCAGGGCCTCGCGGTAGCCGGTCGCGTCCAGCGCGGCTTGCAGCAGGGCATGCACGCCCAGCCGATCCCGCTCGCGCCGCAGCACGGGGATGAGCTCCAGGAAGCGCGCGAGCCGCGCTTGCTCGCGCGCGGACATGGCGGCGCGGACCTCCGGCTCCACCAGCCGGGGGGAGCCGAGCGACAGGGGCAGGTCCCCCGCGAGCCGGAACAGCGACGCGTCCGACAGGCCCACCAGCGGCGAGCGCAGCACCGCGGCGAACGCCAGCGCGTCGTCCGCGTCCGCGAGCAGCGCGAGCAGCGAGGCGAGGTCGCGCACCTCCTGGGCTCCGTAGAAGCCCCGGCCCCGGAGCACCCGGTGCGGCACGCCGTGGCGGATCAACGCCTGCCGGTACTCCTCCAGGTGCGTGAAGGTCCGGAAGAGGACGGCCACGTCGCCGCCGCGCGCGGGCCGCAGGCCCTTCTTGTCCTCCGCCATCACCGTCGGCGGAGCGCCCGGCGCGAGCAGCACCCGCAGCCTGCGGGCCACCGCGTCCGCTTCGTGCTCCCGCAGCTCCGGCGCCGTGTCCGCCTCCGGCAGGGTGAGCCGCTCCACCACGGGCCCTTCGGCCAGCGCCGGGCGCGTGGGCGACAGGTCGTCCGTCTGGGCGTCGTAGACGACCTCGAAGGGACGGGGCGTCGCCTCCTTCGCCACGAGCAGCCCGGCGAACGTGCGGTTGAAGAAGGTCAGGACGCCCGGCAGCGAGCGGTAGTTGTCCTGGAGGAAGCCGCGCAGGCCGCCCTCGGCTTCAATCTTGTCCGACAGGACCTTGAACACGGACACGTCCGCGCCGCGGAACTCGTAGATGGACTGCTTGCGGTCACCCACCGCGCACAGGAACGCGGGCTCCAGGGGCAGCGCGGCCACGACGTCCGCGTCCGGGGCCAGCTCGCGCGGGCCGCCCTCGCGCTTCTCCGACAGGAGCAGCACCAGCTCCAGCTGCAACCGGTTGGTGTCCTGGAACTCGTCCACCAGCAGCGCGCCCAGCCGCTCCTGCACCTGCTGCCGGAACTCCGGATGGTCGCGCAGCAGGTCGCGCGCCTTCACCAGCAGCGAGGTGAAGTCGAACACGTTGCGCCGGGCCAGCTCCGCGTCGTGCCGCGCCTCCACCTGGGTCAACAGGTCGCGGAAGGTCGCCTCGAAGGGCGCCGTGCGCCACGCGGCGTAGGCGTCCTCCAGCCGCCGCACGGAGCCGTCGCTCTTGCCCTTCACCTTCCAGAGCAGCTCCTTCAGGCACGCGCCCGCGCCCTTGCGCAGGTTGGCCAGGCTGCGCGGCTCCGACAGCAGCACGGACCGCAGCAGCGGGAAGTGGCCCGGCTGCATGAACGTGTCCGGCGTCATCCCCTTCAAGGCGGGCTCGCACGCGGACAGGAGGTTGCTCCACTCCCCCTTCGTGTCCTGGGCGCGTGCCTCCAGGCACAGGCGGCGGCAGTCCTCGATGAGGGCCTCGAGCTGCGCCCTGTCCGCCACGCCGTCGCCCACGCGCGCGGTGGCCGCCTTGAGGCCCTCCTCGCGCAGCGTGCCGTAGACGTCCATCAGCGCGGCCACGAGCCCGTCGGAGAAGCCGGAGCCGGAGAAGCCCAGCTCCGCGCACAGCTCGCGCACGCGCGCGTCACCGCCCTCCAGCGCGTCCAGGACGACGCGCTCCGTGACGTCCTCCAGCAGGCCCGCGGCCTCCAGCTCGTCCAGCACCTCGAAGGCCGGGTCGATGCCCACCGCGGGCGGCGCGCGGCGCAGGAGCTGACCGCAGAGCGAGTGGAACGTGCCCACCGTCGCGGCGCCCAGCTCCTCGCGCACCTTGCGCCACTGGTCCTGCGTGGGGAAGGGACGCTCCAGCCGCGCGAGCGACGCGCGCAGCTCCTTCTCCGCGTCGTGCGGAACGTCGCCCTGGGCGAGCGCGTCCAGGCGCTCGCGGACGCGCCTGCGCATCTCCGCGGCGGCCTTGTCCGTGAACGTGAGCATGCAGAGCCGGGACGGGCGCAGGGGCTCCGCCTGCCGCGCCCCCGCGAACAGGTGCAGCGTCATCGTCACCAGGCTGTACGTCTTGCCCGCGCCGGCGCCCGCCATCAGGGCCAGGTTCTTCTCCAGCGCGAGCATGTGGGGCGCGGTGTCGCTCATCCGCTCCCCTCGTCCGCGATGCGGCGCTCGGTGATGCGGCACACCGCGCGGTAGCCGCACTTGCCGCAGTCATTGGGCCGCGCCGGGAAGTCGCCCTTGCGCAAGCGGCGCACCAGCGCCTCCACCGCGTTGGGCAGGTTGAGGCCGGCGGACTCCTCCACGCGCTGGCGCACCTCCGGGTCCGTGGACAGCAGGTCCTCCAGCTCCGCGGGCGGCAGCACCGAGGACAGGTGGATGGCGTCCCCCGTGCGCAGCGAGAACCACGCCGCGTTCTTGGCGCCCACGTGGCCCGCCTCGCGCGCGGCATAGAGGTACAGCGGCAGCTGGAAGTCCGAGCGCAGCAGGTTCTCCTTCAGCGCGCGCTTGTCCAGGCGGCCCGTCTTGTAGTCGATGACGCCCACTTCCCCGCTGGCCATGTCCAGCCGGTCGATCTGCCCCTCGAAGACGATGGCGTCCTCCGCCACCATCAGCTTCACGTCGCTCCAGCGCTCGTCCTCGGCCGCCGGGCCGAAGCGCAGCTCGAAGCCCTCCGGCACCAGCGGGTCGAAGGGCAGGCCTCGCCGTGGATCCGCGAGGATGCGCCGGGCCATGGCGTGGGCCTTCTCTCCCGCGAGCTTCCACAGCGCGTGGTGTCCCACGTGGTTGAGCTCCGCGAAGTGCCTGCTTGCCTTCTTGACCGCGTTCTTCAGCACGTCGTCGGGGATGGCCTCGGGCGCCTGCCCCAGGAGCTTCTGCTCCTTGAGCGCCTTGAAGACCTCCTCCATCACGCGGTGCCAGAAGGTGCCGCGGCCCCGGGCGTCGAACTCCTCGTTGGCCACCACGGGCTCGGCCACCTTCAGGCCGTACGCGATGAAGCCCTGGAAGCCGCAGTTGCCGAACTTCGACAGGGCGCTCGCGGACAGCGGGCGCTCCAGGCCGAAGTGGAACGTCTCGCGCAGCTTCTGCTCCAGCGCCGGCCCCAGCACACCGCCGGTGAACTCGCCGGGCGGCTCGTCCTCGCGGCCGAAGAAGCGCAGGCGCGCGGCCTCCATGTGGGCCAGCTCGCGCGCGCTGCGGAACCAGTCGTCCGTGCCGAAGCGGTCCTTGAGCAGCGGCCCGGCGGGGTCCGGCTCCGTGACGCGCAACGAGGGGAACGACAGGCCGGCCAGCGCCTCCAGCGCCACGGTCCGCCGCAGCTCCGCGGGCGTGAGCACCTCGTCCAGCGGCAGCACCGGCGGCAGCGTGCGCGTGACCCACTTGTGGCTCGTGAGCCGGCGCACCTCCTCCAGGAACGCGGACGGCACCTGCTCCTGTCCTCCCGCGACCTTCACCGCGAACGACAGGCTCAACGTGCCCTCCGCCGCCGCGAGCGCGCTGGCGAAGAGCAGCCGGTCCTCCGTGAGGCGCCAGGGCGCGCGGTCGTCGAACTCGCCGCCCGTGAGGCGGAACACGTCGCGGGTCAGGTGCTGGTTGAGCGCCACGCGCTCCGCGTCTCCCAGGAGCGGCGACGGCGGGTCGCGCCCCGGGAGCCGGCCCTCCGTGAGCCCCGCGACGAAGAGGTGCTGGAAGGTGCGGCCCGGGACCTCGGCCAGGTCCAGCACCTCCACCGCGCCCGTGGACGGGCCTCGCGCGGGCAGGTGCACGT
>JAFADT010000256.1 GCA_023424585.1 Pseudomonadota bacterium | reverse complement strand
ACCTGGGCCTGCCGCTCCTGGGCCGGCTGCTCAACTCCAAGCCCACCGCGGCGTTCGCGGCGAAGTCGCTGGAGCAGTCCTTCGACCGCGCGGAGCTCACCCACGACTTCCTGCGCGAGCTGCTCTGGGGCAAGCAGGAGCAGCTCAACTGGGCGAAGAACTACATCTCCACGAAGTACGCGGCCGGGGAGATGCCGGCGGACTTCTGGAAGGTGACGCTGACGGAGGCGAAGCAGCGCTCGTCGCGCCAGCGCATCGTGGAGGACACGGCGATGAAGGCCCTGTCCACCTACAAGCCGGCGGACATCGGGCCCCAGTGGCTCCTGGACCTGGTGGCGCACCCGCGCCTGGGCCGCCAGGCGGCGCAGTGGCTCACCCGCGCGGACAGCCTGCCGGGCCTGGACGTGGAGCGGGTGAAGGCGCTCGTCTTCAACGGCAAGTTCCGGAGCACGGCGCTGGAGCTGCTCGGCAACCGCAAGCTCTTCACCGCGCGGCAGCTCACGGTGCCCTGGCTGCTGGCGCTGGCGCGGCGGGCGGACCCGCAGCTGCACGACTTCGCGCACCGCTACCTGCTGGCGAACGTGGTGCCCGCGGACTTCAGCGACTCGGGCGACGCGGACGCGGGCCTGGAGCGCCTGTTCGACCTGGCGCTGGGCGCGAAGCAGCCGCCGCCCGTGCGCGCCTTCGCGCAGATGTACCTGCGCTGCCACCACCCGGGCATCGGGCCGGAGCAGCCGGAGTCCAGGTCCTACGAGCTGCGCCCCCGCGCGCCGCGCAAGGCGTACACGGCGGAGCGGCTGTGGCCGGCCCTGTTCGACGCGCGCGACGACGTGCGCCGCTTCGCGCTGACCATCGCCCGCTCGGAGCTGCGCGCGTGGGGCTACCAGACGCGCGTGTACGAGCTGGCGGACTCGGACGCGAAGGAGATCCGCAACCTGGCCTATGACGCCCTGCTCAACGCGGGCGAGCCGGGCGCGGACGCGCGCCACACGCTCCAGCCGGAGGAGCTGGACGCGGGCAAGGTGTTCGCCCTCACCGAGTCCACCAAGCGCAGCACGCGCGAGGTCGCCGTGGAGCTCATCCGCCGGCACTACGCGCGGCTGGGCGGCGCGGAGCGGCTGTCCGGCCTCATGCAGAGCGCGGACCGCGAGGTGGGCCTGTTCGCGGTGCGCCTGCTCTGGGAGAAGCACCGGCCGCTGCACCTGCCGGAGGGCTGGAAGCCCGCGGGCGGCGGCAAGGACGTGCGCGAGGCGGGCGGCACCACGCGCTTCAGCGACGTGGAGGCGCTGCGCACGTTCCTGCGGCGCATGCTGTTCGGCCTGCCGCCCGGGCGCGCGAAGGAAGCGCGCGAGGGCGACGTGCAGCGCCGGCTGTCCGCGAGCGTGGCCAAGCGCCGCGTGGTGGAGCTGGTGCGCGACCTGGGCCTGGAAGACGAGAGCTTCGCCCGCGTGGTGGCGCCCGTGCTGGGCGAGTTCACCGGCTCCGTGGCGAAGGGCGAGTGGCAGAGCTGCCTGGCCTCGCTGGTGCGACTGCGTGCGGCACACCCGGGCGTGCAGCTCGGCGGCATCTAGGACAACGACACCATGGCCAACCTCTCCATCGGCAACATCGAGAAGGTCCGTGCGCTCGCCGCCAATGCGCGCCTGCTCCTCGTGGGCGGAACGCGCGCGGCCGCCGACAGCCGCCTCACCGCGTATGACGCCGCGAACAACAAGGTCCTGTGGACCAGCCCCCTGCCCGCCCACGTGCTGGGCGTGGCGCTGGCCGGCGAGCAGTTCGCCGCGGCGGGCGCGGACGGCACGGTGCGCTTCGGGTCGCTCGCCGACGGCGCCGTGAAGTTCCAGCTCCACCACGCGCACCCGGGCGGCTGCACGGCGGTGGCGGCCAGCCCCGACGGCAAGACGCTCTACACGGCCGGCGCGGACGGCTTCGTGCGCGCGTGGGACTGGGACAGCACGCGCAAGCTGAAGGAGTGGAGCGCGTCGTCCCAGGCCCTGCGCGCCGTGGCGGTGGACCCCACGCACACCTACGTGGCCTGCGCGGGCGATGACGGCGTGGTGCGCTCGTTCACGGTGGCGACGGGCGCGCGCCGGGACATGCCGGGCCACGAGGGCGCGGTGCGGGCGCTGGCCTTCACGCCGCGCGACGGGCGGCTCGTCTCCGCGGGCGACGACGGCAAGCTGCGCATCGGCTACCTCGTCGGCGCGGTGGAGTTCGAGGTCCGCGGCGACAAGGACAGCGGCCACGCGGGCGCCGTGCTGGGGCTGGTGTTCCCGCCCACGCCGCAGGCGGAGCCCGGCCAGGACCCGGCGGAGCGCATCGCCTCCGTGGGCAGCGACGGCAAGCTGAAGGTCTGGCGCCTGGACGAGCGCCGCAAGCCGCGCACCTTCGACCTGGGCAGCAAGGCCCTGAACGCGGTGGCCTTCGCGCCCCCGGCCAACCCCCGCCAGGCGAAGCAGCTGCTGGGCTTCCTCTTCGTGGGCGGCGAGGACCGCCGCGTCACCCGCGTCACGCTGGGCACGGACGGCAAGCCCACGGACGAGACGACGGCCTACGGGCACGGCTTCGACGTCTTCAACGAGGCCCTGAAGGCCGCCCTCCCCCGCCGCGAGGCCGCGGTGAGGGAGGCGGTGGCCCTCCAGGAGCCGGAGGCGCTGGACTTCGTCGTGGGCGTGCTGTCCTCGGACAAGGACGTCGCGGCGCGCCGGCTGGCGGCCACGGAGCTGGGCAACCACGGCCGCGCCGCCGCGCGGGCGAAGCTGCGCGAGCGCCTCGACGACGACGACAAGACGGTGCGCGCCGCGGCGCTGGACGCGCTGGTGAAGCTGGAGACGGAGTCGCCGCTGGCGGCGCCCCGCGCGGCGCTGGACTCGCGCTTCGTGGACACGCGCGTGCAGGGCCTGCGCCTGCTGGCGAAGCGGAGCGGCGCGTCGCCGCTGGTGCCTGGGCTCATCGCCAGCAAGCTGCCGGACCCCCACCCGGACGTGGGCGTCGCCGCGCTGGACGCGCTCACCGCCGTGTCGCCCAGGGGCAGCACGGAGCCGCTGAAGCTCGCCTTCGAGCGCGGCCCCGCGGCCCTCAAGGTGGAGGTGCTGCTGCGCGCGTCGGTGGCGGGCCTGCTGGGGGACCCGCACCTGCAGCCGCTGGTGGCGCGCGCGCTGGACGACGCGGACCGGGACGTGCGCCGCGTAGCCTTCGCGGTGCGCGTGCTGGAGCGCCGCGCGCTGGCCGCCACGCTGGAGGCGAAGGACGAGGAGTTCGCGCGCACGGTGCGGGAGGTGACCCGCATGCTGACGCTCCAGCGCAAGCGCGCGGCCGGGGACGCGGAGGCGAAGCTCACCACCGACGCGGAGCTGGCCGCCTCGCGCGAGCAGCTCTTCGGCAAGGCGGCCGCGGGCGCGGCGCTGACGGAGGCGGACCTGGAGCCGCTGCTCGCCGCCATGGCCTGCCGCATGCCGGACAC
>JAFADT010000226.1 GCA_023424585.1 Pseudomonadota bacterium | reverse complement strand
GCCTGGGCGGGCGCGGCGGCGGCCACGGCGGGGGCGCCCGCGCCGGCACCAGCCTCGATGGTGCCCAGCACGTCACCCACGCGGACCTTGTCGCCCTCCTTGAAGGCGATGGACGCGATGCTGCCGGCGGCGGGGGCCGGCACGTCGATGGTGACCTTGTCGGTCTCCAGCACGACGAGCGGCTCGTCCGCGGCGACGGACTCACCCTGCTTCTTGTTCCACTTGCCGACGACGGCCTCGGTGATGGATTCGCCGAGCGGAGGGACTTTCAGTTCAACGGCCATTCTGGGGTCCTCGGAGGATGGCTTCTTCGATGATGAGCTGCTGCTCGTAATCGTGCGTCTTCGTGAAACCGGTGGCGGGGCTGGCGGCCTCGGCGCGCCCGATGTAGCCCAGCTTCACCGTCTGCTGCTGGGAACGGCCGGAGACGAGGTCGTGCAGGAGGGGGAACATGTAGTGCCAGCCGCCCGCGTTGCGCGGCTCCTCCTGCACCCAGTACAGCTCCTGGAGCGCCGGCAGCTTCGCCACCAGCTTCGACAGCTCGTCCTGCGGGAACGGGTAGAGCTGCTCCACGCGCACGATGGCGAGGGTGTCGTCCTTGCGCTCGTCCCGGGCCTTGGCCAGGTCGTAGTACACCTTGCCGCTGCACAGCAGCAGCCGCTTCACCTTCGCGGCGTCCGCCTTCGCGTCCAGGATGACCTCCTGGAACGCGCCCGTGGCCAGCTCGTCCAGGCGGCTGGTGGCCTCCGGACGGCGCAGCAGGCTCTTGGGCGACATGATGATGAGCGGCTTGCGCACGGGGCGCAGCACCTGGCGGCGCAGGAGGTGGAAGATCTGCGCGGGCGTGGTGGGGTAGCAGACCTGGAGGTTGTCCTCGGCGCACAGGTCCAGGAAGCGCTCCAGGCGCGCGCTGGAGTGCTCCGGGCCCTGGCCTTCGTAGCCGTGCGGCAACAGCAGCGTGATGCCGCTCAGCCGCCGCCACTTGCTCTCCGCCGCGGCGATGAACTGGTCGATGATGATCTGCGCGCCGTTGGCGAAGTCACCGAACTGCGCCTCCCACAGGGTGAGGCCGTCCGGCACGTCCAGGCTGTAGCCGTAGTCGAAGCCCAGCACGCCCATCTCCGACAGCGGGCTGTTGTAGACGTTGAAGGTCGCCTTGCCGGAGGCGAACTGGCGCAGGGGCACGTACTCCTCGCCCGTCTGCACGTCGTGCAGCACCGAGTGGCGGTGGCTGAAGGTGCCGCGCTCGCTGTCCTGGCCGGACAGGCGGATGCCGTAGCCCTCCGACAGGAGCGTCGCGTACGCCAGCGACTCGCCCTCGCTCCACTGGAGCTCCTCGCTCTCCAGCATGCCCTGGCGCTTCTTGAGCACCGTGCGCTCCACGTCGCGGTGGACGTTGAAGCCCGCCGGCGCCGTGGCCAGCTTCTGGAGCGCGTCGCGCAGGGTGGGCTTGGCCACCGCCGTGGACACCTGGGGCGCGTTCTTCAGGAGGCCGCCCTTGTAGGGCTTCCACAGGCCCTCCAGCGCGGTGGGCTCGCGGAACTGGCTCTCCTGGCGGGCGCGGGTGAGCGCCGCGTCGAAGTCCTGGAAGCAGCGCTGCTTGAGCGCCTCCGACTCCTCCAGGCTCACGCGGCCCGCCTCCGCCAGCGCCTTCGCGTACAACGCGCGCACGGGCGGGTGCTTGCGGATGAGGTCGTACATCGCCGGCTGGGTGAAGGACGGGTCGTCGCCCTCGTTGTGGCCGTAGCGGCGATAGCAGATGAGGTCGATGACCACGTCGCTCTTGAACGTCTGGCGGTACTCGGCCGCCAGCCGCGCCGCGTGCACGCACGCCTCCGGGTCATCCCCGTTCACGTGGAACACCGGGATGTCCAGCATCTGCGCGATGGCGGTGGAGTAGATGCTGGTGCGCGAGTCGGACGGGTCGGTGGTGAAGCCCACCTGGTTGTTGATGACGATGTGGACCGTGCCGCCCGTGGTGTAGCCCTTGAGGCCGGAGAAGTTCAGCGTCTCCGACGTGATGCCCTGGCCGATGAAGGCCGCGTCGCCGTGGATGAGCAGCGGCATCACGCCGATGCGCTCGGTGTCCCCGCCGCGGTCCTGCTTGGCGCGCACGCGGCCCTCCACCACGGGGCCCACGCACTCCAGGTGGCTGGGGTTGAACGCCAGCGACAGGTGCACGTTCTTGCCGGAGCGCGTGGCGTGGTCCGACGAGAAGCCCATGTGGTACTTCACGTCGCCGCGGCCCAGGTACGCCTTGGGGTCCTTGGGGCCGTCGAACTCGCTGAAGATCTGATCCGGCTTCTTGCCCAGGATGTTGGTCAGCACGTTGAGGCGGCCGCGGTGGGCCATGCCGATGACCAGCTCCTTCAGGCCCATGTCGCCGCCCACCTCCAGCAGCGCGTCCAGCATGGGGATGAGCGCCTCGCCGCCGTCCAGGCTGAAGCGCTTGGCGCCCACGTACTTCGTGTGCAGGAAGTGCTCGAAGCCCTCCGCGTAGGAGAGCTTGGTGAGGATGTGCCGCTGGTCCTCCACGGAGAACGGCGTGCGGTTCTCGCTGTGCTCCATGCGCCGCATGAGCCAGCGGCGCCGCTCGCTGTCGAGCATCTGCATGAACTCCACGCCGATGTGGCTGGAGTACGTGCGGCGCAGCCGGGTGACCAGCTCGGAGAGCCGCACGCGCTGCTGCGGGAAGACGTTGTTGCACTCGACCGCCTGCTCCAGCTCCTTCGCGGAGAAGTGGTTCTCGTCCATCAGCGCCACGTCCGCCACGTGGGCCAGCGGCGGCCGCGGGCGCTCCAGCGGATCCAGCGCCGCGCGCAGGTGACCGCGCAGGCGGAAGGCGGTGATGGCCTGATCCACCTTCGACTGCAGCGCGATGTCCTGCGCCGGAGCGGCCGGGGCCTGCGGCGCGGCGGCGACGGCCGGCGCGGCGGCGCCGTTCGCCTTGCCCTTGCCCTTGGCCTCCTTCCCCTCCGGTGCGGCGGGTGTCGGAGCCTCCAGCAGCTTCGTGTTGAAGATGGGGCGGCCCGCGCCGTTGTTGCGCTCGAACACCTCGCGCCAGCTCGCGTCCACGCTGCCCGGATTCTCGAGGAAGCGCGCGTAGAGCCCCTCGATGAAGTCGATGTTTCCACCCGAGAGGAAACTGTCCTGGAAATTCGCCATGGCGGAGGGTCTTTTACTGGATGGGCGCTGCGTTGGGGGGTTTTCGCCTCAGTTTGTTGAACCGCGTCATGGCCGGCTGCCCGGCGTCACCCGGGGGAGCAGATGGAGTCATGCACCGCGTGAGCGCAGCTTCACCGAGCGCCGGATTCCCTCGGGCTGGGAGGGGCTCAAAGGACGCGCCGGGGGCCCTGGCATGCTGAACGGACGTACATCTGGAGGCGAACGGGACCTGGGGACCGGGGCCCCCACGGCCGTTCAGGAGTGGTAAGCACACGCCCCCTCTTTTCCTCTCTCCGGAACGTACCGACATGCTCCTCCAGGGCAAGAAGCTCCTCATCACCGGTGTGCTCACCCCGCAGTCGTTGGCCTTTGGCGTCGCGGAGCACGCGATCGCGCAGGGCGCGGAGGTCATCCTCACCGGGTTTGGCCGGGCGAAGTCCCTCACCGAGCGCAGCGCGAAGCGGCTCAAGCCCGGCACGGAGGTGCTGGAGCTGGACGTGACGAACCCGGCGCACTTTCCGGCGCTGACGGAGGCGCTGCGCCAGAAATGGGGCCGCGTGGACGGCGTGCTGCACGCCATCGCGTTCGCGCCGGAGGACGCGCTGGGCGGCAACTTCCTCAACACGCCGTGGGAGAGCGCGCAGACCGCGTTCCGCATCTCCGCCTTCTCCGTGAAGGAGCTGGCGGTGGCGTGCGCGCCGCTGATGACGCAGGGGGGCTCCATCGTGGCGCTGGACTTCGACAACCGGCAGGCGTGGCCCATCTACGACTGGATGGGGGTGTGCAAGGCGGCCATGGAGGCCACGGTGCGCTACCTGGCGCGCGACCTGGGGCCCAAGGGCATCCGGGTGAACGCGCTCGCGGCGGGGCCCCTAGCCACCGTGGCGGCCAAGGGCATCCCGGGCTTCAAGGCCCTGGCGCAGTACTGGGGGAAGCAGGCGCCGCTGGGCTGGAGCGACAAGGACAGCCACGACCACGTGGCGAAGACGGCCTGTGCACTCCTGTCCGATTGGCTGTCCTCCACCACGGGCGAGATGATTCACGTGGACGGCGGCTACCACGCGGTGGGCGCGCCCCCCGTGGAGACCGTGGAGGCGCCTGAAGGGGTCCCCGCGACCCCCACGCCGAAGGACGGCTGAGGTCCTCCGACCTTCTCAGGAAGTCCAGTCATCCGCCTGCCAGGCTCCCCGGCGGACGGGAGCCCCCCGCTTCCGCCCGTCGGAGCGCTCACGGTAGGATCCCCCATGCAGCGCAGGCACTTCCCGCACGCTGCGGAGCCTGCGCGAGGAGCCGTGGCACAGTGAGCACCAACGTCTTGCTGGTGGACGACAGCCCGACCGTCCGCAACATCCTCAAGATCTACCTGATGAACCTCAGGGTCAGCATCGTGGAGGCGGAGGACGCACAGCGCGCGCTGCAGCTGTTGCGGCTGGTGCCGGTGAGCGTGGTGATCGCCGACATCAACATGCCGAACATGGATGGCATCACCTTCGTGAAGGAGGTCCGCGCGAGCGCCCAGGCGCAGGTGCAGAAGGTGCCGGTCATCCTGCTGACGGCGGAGAAGGGCGAGGACCTGCGCCAGCGCGGCTCGGCGGCGGGGGCCAACGCCTTCATCCAGAAACCGGTGTCGCACGACGAGCTGACCAAGACGGTGCGTCAGTTCCTGAACGGGACCTGAAGAACGTGAGCCTGCCGACCCTGCTGCTGGTGGATGACAGCGACGCCATCCTGGCGCTGGAGCGGGCCATCCTCTCCAATCACTACACCATCCACACGGCGAGCAACGGCCGCGAGGCGCTGGACAAGGTGGGGCGGCTGCACCCTGCGGCGGTGCTGCTGGACCTGTCCATGCCGGAGATGGACGGGGACGAGGTCCTCCAGCGGATGAAGGCGGACGCGGGCACGGCGGACATCCCGGTCATCATCATCTCCTCGGAGAAGCAGCGCGCGGAGGCGTGCCTGGGGCTGGGCGCGGAGGCGTTCCTGGCCAAGCCCTTCCGCGCGGACGAGCTGCTGGCCCGCGTGGGCGAGGCGCTGGAGAACGCGCGCCGGCGCTCGCGGACCGGGGCCCTGCTGGTGCTGCGGCTCTCCGTGGGCGAGCGCGAGTTCGCCGTGCCGCTGGACTCCGTGAAGGAGGTCCTGCTCCAGCCGCTGACGCGGCCCCTGCCCGCCGGGCCGTCGTACCTGCGCGAGTACGTGGAGCTGCGCGGCCAGGCGGTGTGCGTGCTGGACGTGGCGCTGCGGCTGGGCGTGAAGCACAAGGTGCCCATCGCGGAGCGGATGCTGGTGGTCATCGAGGCGGAGGGCGTGTCGCTGGCGCTCACCGTGGACACGGTGAAGGACCCGGAGGAGTTCCAGGCGAGCGACATCGACCGGCGCGAGAAGGTGGGCGGCGCCGAGCACGGCCTGCTGCAGGAAGGGCTCGTGGGCATGCTGCGCACGGGCGGCCGCGCGCTGCCCATCCTGGATCCGAGGGTGTTCATCGCGCGGGGGCTCCTGCGCGACCTGCCCGCGCTGCTCGCGCCGGTGGAGGAAGAGCGGAGCGCATGAGTGCGGGGCTCGACCCGAGGCTTCTGGCCCGTGCCCGGGAGGTGGTGGCGGACACCACCGGCTTCCGGGACGACGCCATCGCCCAGGAGGCGGTGGAGCGCGTGCTGCGCGCGGAGCTGGCCCGGGGGCGCGTGCCCGCGGAGGTCCTGAGCGAGCTGCAGCAGCTGGGCTCGCCGCTGGCCTACACGCTGGTGCGCGCGGTCCTGGTGGGGGAGACGTACTTCTTCCGCCAGCCGGAGCACTTCCGCTACGTCGCGCAGGAGGGCATCCCGGCCGCGCTGCGCCACGGCGCCATGCACCTGCGCGGCTGGAGCGCCGGGTGCGCCACCGGCGAGGAGGCCTACTCGCTGGCCGCGTGCCTCCTGGCGTGCGCGCCCGCGGGGATGCCGGTGGAGGTGGTGGGCACGGACCTGCACGAGGCCAGCCTGGAGGCCGCGCGGCGCGGCACCTACGGCGCCTGGTCCCGGCGCGAGTCCGCCCCCGCGCTGCACCCCGTCTACGAGCTCCACAACGGGCGGCAGGTGTCCATCCTCCCGGAGGTCCGCAAGGTGACGCGCTTCGCGCCGGCGAACCTGCTGGCGCCCCTGCCGGAGCGCTTCGGGCAGTTCGACTTCATCTTCTGCCGCAACGTGCTCACGTACTTCTCCCCGTCCGCGCGCGACGCGGCCGTGGCCCACCTGGCGCGGGCCCTGGCGCCGGGGGGCCTGCTGTTCCTGGGCACGGTGGAGGTGGACCGCGCGCCGCCGGGGCTCACGCGCGAGGGGCCTCCGGAGCTGCAGGC
>JAFADT010000222.1 GCA_023424585.1 Pseudomonadota bacterium | reverse complement strand
ATCTGGAGCAGCACGTCGCCCGCGTGCACGGTGGCGTTGTCCACCACCGCCACCTTCACCACGGGGCCGGACACGCGCGCGGCCAGGGGCACCACGTCCGCCTCCACCTGCGCGTCGTCGGTGGACTCCTGCCCGGCCGTGAGGACCTTGAAGCCGCCGATGCCCAGCACGAGGGCGGCCACGACACCCCCGAGGATGAGGAAGCCCCGCTTGCCGCGCTTCGCCTGTGCCGCGGCGGCGGGCGCGGGCGCCGCTTCGGGGACCAGTTGGGGAGCCGTCGTTGTCGTTGCCATGTCTTAAATCTCCACGTCGATGTGCGGTTTCTCGTGGGAGCCCCCGACGCTCGTGGGGTCCTTGAGGAAGTAGATGAGCGGCAGCACCACCACGAACATCAGCGCCGCCAATACGAAGAGCTTGTCGAACGCGAGCACCATGGCCTGCCGCGACACGTTGCCCACCATCATCTGGAGGCTGGCCATGCTGGCGCTCGCGGCGTCCAGGCCGTGCTGCATGAGCCCCTTCTGGGTGGCGGCCATGCGGCTGGCCACCTCCCACCGCTCCGGGTTCAGGTGCGCCGCGATGGAGGCCTTGGACAGCACGGTGTAGCGCGACAGGAGCGTGGTGAAGATGGCCAGGCCCACGGACCCGCCAATCTGACGCAGCAGGGAGTTGAGGCCCGTCGCGTCCGCCATGCGCTCGCGCGGGATGCTGCCGAGCGCCGTGGCGCTGAGGGGCACGAACATCAGGCTGAAGCCCACGCCCTGCAGCGCGATGGCCGCGATGATGTTGTTGGAGCCCGTCGCGAGCGAGAAGTGGCTCATCTCATACGCGCCGAAGCCCGCGAACACGATGCCCGCCCCCACCAGGACGCGCGCCGGCACCTTGCCGTACAGCCGCCCCACGATGGGCATCATCAACATCATCACCAGCGTGCGCGGCATCAGCGAGAAGCCGGACTGCGTCGCGGTGAAGCCCAGCAGCTCCTGCATGAACACCGGCAGCAGGAACATGCTGGCCATGAGCACCGCGAACACCAGCGCGCCCAGCAGCGTGCCGGACGCGAACACCGGGTCCTTGAACAGCCGCAGGTTCACCGCGGGCGCCTCCGCGGTCAGCTCGCGGATGATGAAGGCGATGAGGCACGTGGCGGAGATGAGCGCGCAGATGACGATGACGGGGGACTCGAACCAGTCATCCGCCTGTCCCTCCTCCAGGAAGTACTGGAGCGTGGCCAGGCCCATGCAGAGCAGCGTGATGCCGGCCCAGTCCATGTGCTTGCGCTGCTTCTCGGCCTCCTGGCGCGCGGTGGCGCGCAGCTGCTCGTCCTCCTGGACGAAGCGGGCCACCATGAAGAAGCCCAGGATGCCCACCGGCACGTTGATGAAGAAGATCCAGGACCAGTGCCAGTTGTCCACGATGTAGCCGCCCAGCGTGGGGCCAATGGCCGGGCCCACCATCACGGCCATGCCGAAGATGGCCATCGCGGTGCCCTGCTCCTTCGGGGGGAACGTCTGGCGGAGGATGGCCTGCTCGGTGGGTTGGAGCGCGCCGGCGCCCAGGCCCTGGAGGAAGCGGAAGAGCACCAGCGTGGGCAGGTTCCACGCGAGCCCGCACAGGAACGAGCCCGCGACGAAGAGCACCAGGCACGCCAGGTACACGCGCTTCTGGCCGAACATGCGGCCCAGGAAGCCCGTGAGCGGCATCACCATCACCGTGGCGATGACGAAGCCGGTGGTGGCCCAGGTGATCTCCTGCACCGTGGCGCCGACCGCGCCGCGGATCTGCGGCAGCGCCACGTTCACGATGGACGAGTCGATGGCGCCCATCAGCGTGCCGAACGTCACGGAGAGCGTGACGAGCCATTTGTTGACGGGGGCCCTGGGCGCCGCTGGCGCCAGGACCTCCGGTGTTGCGACCGCTGTCGCCATGTCAGTGGACCTCGATGCCCTTCAAGAAGATGCGGAGGATCTCCTCCGCCCAGGCGGTCGCCGGAGGGTTCGCGGCGGCGTCCTCGCGCAGGCGGTCCAGCGCGCCGCGCACCATTCCCATCAGGAGGGTCGGATAGAGCACGCGCCCCTCCGCGCGGAGCTCCCCGGCCTGGATGCCCCGGTCGACGATGACCGTCACGCGCCGGCCCAGCTCCGCCAGGATGCGGCTCTTGCGCGCGGGGTCCTCCGGCAGTTGCACCAGCACGCGCACGAACGCGTCGCGCTCGGCGATATGGGCGAACAGCGCCGTCACGAAGGCGCGGAGCTGCTCACGCGCGGGCCGCTCCGCGACGGGGGCGAGGGCCGCGTCCAGCCGGTCCAGCATCACCTGCCGGCGCTTCGCGCGCAGCGCGTCCAGCAGGGCCGCGCGGTCGGTGAAGTGGTTGTAGAGCGTCCCCACCGACACGCCTGCCTGCTCGGCGATGGACTCCATCTTCGCCGCGTGCAGGCCGTCGCGGGCGAACACCTCCGCGGCCGCCGACAGGATGGCGTCAGCGGTGGCTTCCTTCAGGCGCGAGCGCAGCCGTTTGACGGGCGCCTCAGATTTTGAATCCCGATTCATTTCCTGAAGGGAGATTTAACCGTCTCCCCACAGGAGTCAAATGGACCGGGGTCTGAAGCGGGAAGCGGGCGAACGAAGGGCAGTAAGGCTGGTCTCCACACGGGGGGCCCACGGGCGCCCTCCCGGCGGACGTCCGGAAGCATGCAATGCCTTGCAGGGCAGGACGGCCTGCGAAGGCAAGGCCTCTAGGATTGCGTCCCGTCAATTCCTCTCAGGAGTGCCCATGCCCCGAGGCGTTTCCAGCCGGCCCAACGCAGGCGGCGGTCCCATCCGGACGCCGTCCACCACCTCCACTCAGCGCCACAACCCTCTCGAAGGGCAGCGCACGCGGTCCTCCAGACAGACGGCCCTCGCGGAGCCACCTCCCCAGGGCTTCAAGCGCACGGAGAGCGGCAAGTACCAGCTCAGCGATGACGCCCCCATGAAGGTCCTCGTCCGCGAGGCGAAGGGGACGGAGCGGGCCTCGACGCCGCCGCCCGCGGCCTTCGCGGAGAGGACGGGCAAGCGCTACCAGGACGGCGGCGACACCTTCGAGGAGTACCGGGCGAAGCCCGGGAGCACCACGCGGGACTGCCTGAACACCGCCGAGGAGGTCATGCACCAGAAGCAGCTCAAGCCCTTCGAGGAGGACTACAGCCGGGAGAAGGTCACGGGGGATGCCTTTGGAGGCTCGGCCCGGGACAACATCGCCGCCGTGAAGAAGGCCCGCGGGCAGGCAGCGGGGGCCGTCGATGACAACGCCGCGCCGGGCAAGGGCGAGGCCTTCGTCATCGTGCGGGAGAAGGAGGTGGACAGCGGGGCCCGCCACCACGCGGAGGGGGTCTGGGGCTCGGACGGCAATGACCGCCTCACCATGCACGTGTGGTCCGACGGCAGCGCCAAGGCGGAGAAGCGGCAGCACACGCCTGACTTCAAGAAGTACAGCACCAACCCCGCCGCCGATGACACCTTCCACAAGTCGTGGAAGGACGCGTTCGGCGGGGACCCGGTCACCACCACGGTCCTGGAGAAGAAGGACTAGGAGCGCTGGCGGCTCCCCGCGCGTGGGAGCCGCCCCGCCCCCGCCCGTCAGGGGGTGACCATGCCCAGTTTGGGGGCGGGCAGGTCCACGGACAGCTCCTGGGTGAGGTGCTCGGTGGCGTGGAAGCCCTTGGCGCTCACCTCGCCGGCGCGGAACAGGGCCCAGCTCTGGAGGCCGCGCTGGAACGAGCGCGTCATGTGCCACAGCTCCAGGCCGCTGTTGGCGACGAAGAGGTACAGCGTCCGCTTCGGGTTCCAGGGGTTGGGCAGCGCCAGCGCCAGGCCGTCATCCGAGCGGCCATACGTCCTGCCCTGCCAGCGGAAGAAGCGCCGGCCCAGCTCCACCGGCAGCTTCTTCTCCGCCTGGAGGCGCGCCAGCAGCCCGTTGTCCTCCAGGCCGCCGAAGACGACCAGGTCGCGGTCCGCCAGCTCGGCGTCCGTCACCTCCGCGTCCGGCTTGAGCGGGGCCAGCCGCTCCGGGGACGCGTCCGCCAGCTGCTCGCGGTAGTTCGTCGCCAGCGTGCGCATGGACTCCACCTGGCGCGCGGAGCCGTACACGAAGAGCAGCTTGTCCCAGTCATCCAGCGTGTTGGCCAGGGTCTGGTAGCGCTCGCGGGCCACGGGGATGTCGTTGCCCACGTTGAACACCACGCGCACCGGCCGGTCCGCGACCTTCACGGTGAAGGTGTCGCTCCCGCCCTTCACCTCCACGCGCTCCAGCACGGCGCCCTTCTCCGTCTGCACCTCCACCAGCGTGGCGAAGCGCCAGGGCGCGCCGGACTGGTCCACCTTGAGCGTCACCTCGTAGCCCTCCCTGGCCTTCTGGGCGCGCGAGGTGAGGCGCGGCGCGGGCAGCCCCCCGCGCGCCACCCACTGCTTCACCAGCGGCCCCACGTCCTGGCCCGAGGCCTCCGACGCGGCGCGGATGAAGTCCTGGGTGGTCAGCTTCTTGTTCGCGAACTTCGTGTGCACCGCGTCCATCACCTTGGCGAACCTCGCGTTGCCCAGGATGAGCCGCAGCTGGTGCAGCAGGTACGTGCCCTTGATGCGAGGCACCGCGTACGTGCCGTAGCGGCCGTAGTCCGTGCGCGCGGCGGTGGGCACCACGTCGCCCTCGCGGGCCGTGACGTACAGGTAGCGGGCGTTGAGCTCCGCGAGCGCGTCGCGCTGGGCGTCGAAGGCCTTGGAGAGGTCCTCCCCTTCCGGCAGCTCCTTGAGCTGGCGCCAGTACGCGGCCGACCCGCTGCCGAACCAGTTGTCCCCGTCCGTCGCGGGGAACACGGTGTTGGACCAGAGCCTCTTCTCGTCGAAGGTGAGCGCGTCCTTTACCCGGGCGAAGTCGCGCTTCGGCGTGTCCACCTTGGGCTCCGGCTTCTGCTTCGCCTTCGCGGCCTTCAGCTGTTCGGCCACGTAGATGGGGCTGAAGGCCGTATAGCCCAGGGACAGGTGCGGCGTGGCGCCGGGCAGGTCGGGAATCCAGCGGCCGCCCACCATCTTCTCGCGCAGCGTCGTCTTGCCGTAGTGGGCCAGAAACATCAGCTTCTCGGTCATCTCCGAGGTGGTGATCTTCCCGTCGCACGCGTGGGGGCGGTTGATGGGGCTGGAGGCCATCATCCGCGTGGCGCTGTCCACGTCGAAGCCGCCCTTGCCGTACCTGGCGTAGGCCTCCTGGAAGGCGATGTCGCGGTTCCAGGTGTTGAAGGCCAGGTCCACGGGGGCGTTGCTCGCGTTGGGCACGGACTCCTTGCGGACCTCCGGGTCGCGGTTGTTGTTGTTGGCCCAGATGAAGTCCTTGAGGTTTCCGGGCGTGTCCGCGGCCTTGCCCTTGCTGCCGGTGCGCCACAGGCGCGTCTTCGCGGTGCCCAGCAGCAGGCACGCGCCCTCATCCGTCTTGGTGTCCGCGAGCGTCCAGTCGTTGGTGTAGAGGCCGTTGTTGCGGTCCTTGAGGATGCGCTCCACGTCGTCGATGGAGCTCGCGTACTGCACGGCCTTGCGGATGCGGTTGCTCTGCGGGGTGCCGTCGATGTTGAAGGGCGTCTGGCCCACCGTCGTCTCGCCGATGACGATGCCCGCGTCGTTGAGCATCCAGTCGGAGCCGCTGTGGATGCCGCCGGGGAAGGTCTGCATCACGAAGCGGTGGCCCCTGGTGGGCTGCACGTCCAGCACCACGTCCCAGTGGACGCCGGTGTAGCCGTTCCACATGAAGATCTGCCCCATGACGACGCGGCCGTCCCGGGTCGCGGACTTCGTGGCCACGAAGGACGAGCAGTGGTCACCCTCCCCCGCCCTGCCGTTCTCGTCCTCCCCCTTGAGGAAGGTGCGGCCGGTGAGCGGGGACGCGGTGACGCGGTTGGCCTCGTCCAACTGGCCCAGGTCCACGGCGGAGTTGATGGCGACGACGTCCAGCACGTCCAGGTCGCGCGCCTTGCCGTCCGGGCCCTTGAGCTTCGCGCCGCCCGCGTTGGCGCCGTCGGCGATGCCCTTCATCTCCTCCAGGTACTCGGGGTCGAAGCGGCGCAGGAACAGCGAGTCCGCGAGCAGGCGCACCTGCGCCCAGCCCTTCGCCGTGTCCGCCTTGTCCTTCTGGATGCCGAGCTTCTCGATGTAGCGGACGATCTCCTGCGACACGAGCTCGCCGTACTGGCGGCCGCGCTCGTAGGGCTCGCCCTCGATGTGCACGTACACCCAGCCGCCGTCGTCGTAACGGAAGCCCTTGCCGGCCCAGCGCACGCTCTCCATGGGGATGTACGCGGTGATGTCGTCCACCTCCTCCAGCTTGACGTCGTCGAACCACGCGGTGCCGGTGGCCTTGCCGTTGTGGCCCAGGTGCGCGCGCACGCGGTCATGGGACTGGGTGGCGAAGAACAGCACCTGCACGCGGCCGCTCTGGTCCGCGCCCTGCGGCGGCGAGCAGTTGGTGAAGGGGAAGCTCTGCATGGACAGACACGCGCCCAGCGCCGTGGGGTAGCGGGCCTGCGCGTCCGCCTGCACGCCCTGGGTGCGCACCCAGGCGGAGAGCCGGTAGAGGCGGCCCACCTGGAGCTTCACGGGCTCGGACACGGCGGTGGTCTCCGCGCCGCCCTGGGGGCTCTCGATGACGAGGCTGCGGCTGCCCTCGGCCTTCGCGTCGGTGCGGGCGGACACCTTGCCCTGCCCGGAGGCCGTCCACCCCTGGGGCAGGCCGTCGGGCGCGGCGGACTCGAAGCCGGCGTTGGGGACGGCGATGCGCGCGGGGGCCGCCCATGCGGAGGCCGAGGCACACGCGACCAGCGTGGGCCAGAGCAGACGGGAGCGCTTCCACATCAGACGCAGGTGGGGCATGGCTTGCTCAGGGAGAGGAGAAAGGGTGCGGCATCCTGTCACGTCGTGCGCGGGCGTGCCGCCATGCATTGCGCGCACACGGCGAGCGGTTCCCTCCTGGCGAGAGGTGAGCGCTTCACGCCATGACGCCCTGCTCCATGGCCCATGCGAATTCGACCGCAAGGCGCGGAGTGCTGGCCTGAAAATCGGAGGTTAGGTTTTCGCTCGTGGTCATGGGGACCGCACTCGAAGGGAGGCAGGGCATGACGACGAAGACGGAGGCCCTCGCGGCGGCGACCGTGGGCGACCCGCGCTGGGCGGCGGTCGTCGCTCGGGATGCGGCGGCGGATGGGCGCTTCTTCTACTCCGTGCGGACGACGGGCGTTTACTGCCGTCCGACGTGCGGTGCCCGGACGCCGCGCCCGGAGAACGTGGGGTTCCACGCGACGGTGGAGGCGGCGGAGCAGGCGGGCTTCCGCGCGTGCAGGCGCTGCAAGCCGGGAGAGCCCTCGCTCGCCGTGAAGCACGCGGACCGGGTGGCCGAGCTGTGCCGCTTCATCCAGGCCTCCGAGGAGCCGCCGAGCCTGGAGGAGCTGGCGGAGCGCGCGGGGCTGTCGCCCTACCATCTGCACCGCGTGTTCAAGGCCGTCACGGGGCTGACGCCGAAGGGCTACGCGGCGGCGCAGCGGGCGGAGCGGATCCGCGCGGGGCTGGCGAAGCGCCGCTCCGTCACCGAGGCCATCTACGACGCCGGGTTCAACTCCAGCGGTCGCTTCTACGAAACCTCCCGCCAGGTCCTGGGCATGACACCGACGAGCTTCCGCGCCGGGGGCGCGAACACGGAGATCCGCTTCGCGGTCGCGGAGTGCTCGCTGGGGCCCCTCCTGGTGGCCGCGAGCGACCGCGGCGTGTGCGCCATCCTGATGGGGGATGATCCGGACGCGCTGGCCAGGGACCTCCAGGACCGCTTCCCGCGGGCGACGCTGGTGGGCGGGGACGCGACGTTCGAGCAGCTGGTGGCGAAGGTCGTGGGCTTCGTGGAGGCGCCGCGCGTGGGGCTGGACCTGCCCCTGGACGTGCGAGGCACGGCGTTCCAGCAGCGCGTGTGGCAGGCGCTGCGGGAGATCCCGGCTGGGGAGACGGCGAGCTACACGGACATCGCGGAGCGGATTGGTTCACCGAAGTCGGTGCGGGCCGTGGCGCAGGCGTGCGGCGCGAACGCGCTGGCGGTGGCGATTCCGTGCCACCGGGTGGTGCGGAATGACGGCGCGCTGTCTGGCTACCGGTGGGGCGTGGAGCGCAAGCGCGCGCTGCTGGAGCGGGAGGCGCAGCAGTGAGGAGACGGGGTCGCGCGGTGGACTGGGAGCGCGTGGGTCGGGAGCCGGATGCCCGTGGGTGCGCGGTGCTGGAGCAACTGCTCACTCCGGATGAGCCTTCCGACCCGTGAAGCCAGCCTGGTGCGATGGCGAGTCGGCGGTTGTGGGCGACGGGTGCGCGCAATCACGCAGCTTCGGCTTGGGAGCGCCAGGACCCGAAGCTCCCACCGTCCCCGGGGATTCCCCCCTATGCCACGGAGTAGGGCTCGCGGCGCCGCTCGTTCTCATCGACGACGATCCGCGCGCCCATGGAAGGAAAGGCGCGCTGCGGGCACGCCTCGCGCTCACAGACCTTGCACCCAGCGCCAATCGGCGTCGGCGCGGAGGGGTCGTCGAGCGCGAGTCCCTTCGAGTAGACGAGCCGCCCGGCGTGGCTCACGTCGCAGCCCAGCGCGATGGCGAACGTCTTCGTCGGAGAGGCATACCCACCGAAGCCGCGTGACACCGTGCGCGCAATCCAGAGATAGGTCCGCCCATCGGGCATCTGGGCCAGCTGCCGGAGGATGCGCCCCGGCTGCGCGAAGGCCTCGTAGACGTTCCACAGCGGGCAGGTGCCGCCCACGCGCGAGAAGTGGAAGTCCGTCGCCGACTGGCGCTTGGAGATGTTTCCCGCACGGTCCACGCGGATGAAGAAGAAGGGAACGCCTCGCGCGTCGCCGCGCTGGAGGGTGCTGAGCCGGTGGCACGCCACCTCGAACCCCACACCGAAGCGTTGCCGCAGCAGGTCGATGTCGTACCGCAGCGACTCCGCCGCCCCCAGGAACTCCCGGTAGGGCATCACCAGCGCGCCCGCGAAGTAGTTCGCCAGACCGATGCGAGCCAGCGCCCGCGTCTCGTCGCTCGAGAAGCTCGTCGCGTCCACAATCTCCTGGAGCAGCGCCCCGAACTCCAGGAACGCGAGCTGGGTGGCCATCTGGAACGCCTGCTGCCCCGGTGACAGGTGGCTCGTGAGCATCAGCGCGCGTTGCCCTGGGACGTACTTGCGCTGAGGCGCCTCCGCGTCCGTGGCGCTGGTCATGACGACCTTCACGCCATGCTTGCGCTCGAGGCGCGCCGCCAGCCCGCTCGCCGTATCGCCGACCTGGAGCTTGGAGGACTTGAAGAGCTGCTCGGCCGCCGTGTCGAGCTCGTCGATGTAGTTGTGCCGCGAATAGAAGAAGTCCCGCACCTCCTCGAACGGCATCAGGGGGAGCGGCGTCGACAGGTCCCGCGCGGAGGCCCCCAGTCGCTCCCCCAGCACGTCGGCCCGCTCGAGCGCCTCACGCAGCTGGCGGTGCATCGCCACCAGGGCCCGCCCCACCGCAGGCATCCCCGTCGCGAGCCCACGCAGCTCCGCCGCGGAGATGGACTCCCCCGTCACCGACGCCGTCAACGCCTCGCGCATGTCCGAGATGAGGCGCGCCTCCTCCTCCTCGGAGAACACCTGCACGTCGACCCCGAAGACGGCGCTGACCTTCACCAGCACCGCCACCGTCAACGGCCGCTCATCGTTCTCAATCTGGTTGTAGTAGCTCGCCGAGAGTCCCAGCGCGCGCGCCGCGGCGCTCTGGCTCAGGCCCCGCTCCTCCCGCAGCCGCCGCAGTCGCATCCCCATGAAGCTCTTGCTCATCATCCACCATTCGCAAGATTCGCAGATTTGCAGGAATCCAAACGCACTTATACGCCTTTTCAGGGATTGGTGCGCCTACGTGATGTGCGTACCTTGCGAATCGCAATCGACGAGTCCCCTCTCCGAGGGGGCGAGCCGCCAGCGGTCCCACCCTCCTTGGCAGGTCCGCCGCGCTCCAGGGCGGGGTCCATCGGTTCGAGGACCCACCCCGGAGCGAGGCGAAGGCGAGGCGCCCCATGAGTGTTGCCACCGTCAAGCTGTTGATCGACGGGAAGTTCGTCGAGTCGCGCACCTCCGAGTGGCGTGACGTCATCAATCCCGCGACCCAGGCCACGCTCGCGCGCGTTCCGTTCGCGCCCCAGGAGGAGGTGGCCGCCGCGGTGGCCAGCGCGAAGCGGGCCTTCGCGTCCTGGCGCTCCACCTCCATCGGTGTCCGCGCGCGCATCTTCCTCAAGTACCAGCAGCTCATCCGCGCGCACCTGAAGGACGTCGCGGCCCTCCTCACCGCCGAGCAGGGCAAGACGCTGGCGGACGCCGAAGGGGACGTGTTCCGGGGGCTGGAGGTCGTGGAGCACGCGGCCAACATCGGAACGCTCCAGATGGGGGAGTTCGCGAACAACGTCGCCTCGGGGGTGGACACCTTCACCCTCCAGCAGCCGCTCGGGGTCTGCGCGGGGATCACCCCCTTCAACTTCCCGGCGATGATTCCCCTGTGGATGTTCCCCATGGCCATCGCCTGCGGGAACACCTTCGTGCTGAAGCCCTCCGAGCAGGACCCCATGTCCACCATGCGGCTGGTGGAGCTGGCGCTGGAGGCGGGAATTCCCCCGGGGGTGCTCAACGTCGTGCACGGCGGGGCCACGGTCGTGGACGCGCTTTGCGACCACCCGGACATCAAGGCCGTGTCCTTCGTGGGGTCGACGCGCATCGGCACCCACGTCCATCAGCGCGCCTCGCTCGCGGGCAAACGCGTGCAGTGCATGATGGGCGCGAAGAACCACGCGGTGGTCCTCCCGGACGCGCACCGGGAGCAGACGCTGAACAACCTGGTCGGCGCCGCGTTCGGCGCCGCGGGCCAGCGCTGCATGGCCGTCTCCGTCGCGGTGCTGGTGGGCGAGGCGCGGACGTGGATTCCGGAGCTCGTCGAGCGGGCGAAGAAGCTGACCGTCGGCGATGGCGCGGCGAGCGGCACGGACGTCGGTCCGCTCATCTCCTCCGCCGCCCGCGCGCGCGTGGAGAAGCTCATCGCTCGCGGCCAGGAGGAGGGCGCGAAGTTGGAACTGGATGGCCGCGGGCCCGCTCTCCCCGAGGCCGCCGCGCGAGGCAACTTCGTGGGCCCCACCATCTTCTCCGGCGTCAAGCCCGGCACCGCGCTCTACGACGAAGAGATCTTCGGCCCCGTGCTGTGCCTGACGAGCGCCGACAGCCTCGACGAGGCCATCGCCCTCATCAACGCCAACCCGAACGGCAACGGCACGGCGCTCTTCACCCGCTCCGGCGCCGCCGCGCGCAGGTTCCAGGAGGAGGTGGACGTGGGCCAGGTGGGCATCAACGTGCCCATCCCCGTGCCCGTGCCCCTCTTCTCCTTCACCGGCTCCCGCGCCTCGAAGCTGGGAGACCTGGGGCCCTACGGCAAGCAGGTGGTGCTGTTCTACACGCAGACGAAGACCATCACCGAGCGCTGGTTCGACGACGCGGCGGCGACGGGCGGCGTCAACACCACCATCAGCCTGCGCTGACACGACGCCCATGGACTTCGAGCTCTCCGACGCCCAGCGCGCCTCCCAGCAGGGGGCTCGCGCCTTCGCCGAGCGCGCGCTGCTCCCGCACGCCGCGCGCTGGGACGCCGAAGGACACTTCCCCCGCGAGGCGCTCGCCGAGGCCGGCCGCCTGGGGTACTGCGGGCTCTACGCCGACCCGCGCCACGGAGGCCGGGGGCGCAGCCGGCTCGACGCGACGCTCGTCTTCGAGGAGCTCGCGGCGGCCTGCCCCTCCACCACCGCCTACCTGACCATCCACAACATGGTGGCCTGGGTCGCGAGCCGCTGGGCGGGCTCGGAGCCCTGCGCGGGGTGGGCCCGGCAGCTCACCTCCGGACAGGCGCTCGCGTCCTACTGTCTGTCCGAGCCGGACGCGGGCTCGGACGCGGCGTCGCTGCGCACGACGGCGACGAGGGACGGCGACGACTTCGTCCTGACCGGCACCAAGGCCTTCGTCTCTGGCGCCGGCGTCACGGACGCCTTCCTGCTCATCGCGCGCACCGGAGAACCCGGGGCCCACGGGCTCTCCGCCTTCCTCGTGCCCTCGGACCTGGAGGGAATCCACCTGGGCCCTCCAGAGGAGAAGCTCGGCTGGCGCAACCAGCCCACCCGCACGGTCCGCTTCGAGGGCGTGCGAGTTCCCGCCGCGCACCTGCTCGGCGAGGAGGGCGAGGGGTTTCGCATCGCGATGCGCGCCCTCGACGGCGAGCGCGTCAACCTGGCCACCTGCTCCATCGGCGCCGCCCAGGCCGCGCTCGACGCCGCCCGACACCACCTCCACCAGCGAAGCCAGTTCAGTCGCAAGCTCGCCACCTTCCAGTCCCTCCAGTTCCGGTTCGCCGGGATGGCGTCGGACCTCGTCGCCGCGCGGCAGATGACGCGGCTGGCGGCCTCCATGCTGGATGGAGGCTCCCCCCAGGCCACCCTCTACTGCGCCATGGCCAAGCAGGTAGCCACCGACGCGGGCTTCCGCATCTGCAACGAGGCCCTCCAGCTCCATGGCGGCTACGGCTACCTGCGCAGGTATCCGCTGGAGCGCTACGTGCGCGACACGCGCGTGCACCAGATCCTCGGCGGCACCAACGAGATCATGCGCGTCATCGTCTCACGCTACGTGCTCGACGAGGCCTCGGCCGGAGACGGTCATGGACTTTGAGCTCTCCGAAGCGCAGCTCGCCTTCCGCGACACGGCCCGTGACTTCGCCCAGCAGGAGCTCGCGCCACACGCGGCCCGCTGGGATGCCGAGGGGCTGTTTCCGCGCGACGTCCTGGGCCGGGCGGGACAGCTCGGCTTCTGCGGCATGTACGCCGACGAGCGCTACGGTGGGCTGGGCCTGGGGCGCCTGGACTCGACGCTCGTCTTCGAGGAGCTCGCCGCGGCCTGCACCTCGACCACGGCCTATCTCACCATCCACAACATGGCGACGTGGCTCATCACCCGCTGGGCGCGCCCGGCCGTCGCCGCCCACTGGGGGCCCCGCCTCACCTCAGGACAGGCGCTCGCGTCCTACTGCCTGACGGAGCCGGACGCGGGCTCGGATGCGGCCGCGCTGAGCACCCGCGCCACGCGCGAGCGCGACACCTACGTGCTCGATGGCACCAAGGCCTTCATCTCCGGCGCGGGCGCCACGGACGTGCTGGTCGTCATGGCGCGCACGGGAGCCGAGGGCGCGGACGGCATCTCCGCCTTCCTCGTCCCAGCAGACGCACAGGGCGTCACCTACGGGCGCAACGAGGAGAAGCTCGGCTGGCACAGCCAGCCCACCCGCTCCGTCTTCCTCGAGAACGTGCGCATCCCCGCGGATCACCTCCTCGGGGAGGAGGGAGAGGGCTTCCGCATCGCGATGAAGGCGCTGGACGGGGGCCGCATCAACATCGCGACGTGCTCGATTGGCGTCGCCCGCGCCGCGCTCGACACCACGCGGCGCTACATGCGCGAGCGTGCCCAGTTCAAGCGCAAGCTCGCCAGCTTCCAGGCGCTGCGCTTCAAGGCCGCGGAGATGGCCACGGACCTCGTCGTCGCGCGGCAGATGGTGCGGCTGGCGGCCTCCAAGCTGGATGGAGGCTCCCCCCAGACCACCCTCTACTGCGCCATGGCCAAGCAGGTGGCCACCGACGCGGGCTTCCGCATCTGCAACGAGGCCCTCCAGCTCCATGGCGGCTACGGCTACATGCGCGAGTACCCCCTGGAGCGCTACCTGCGCGACGCGCGCGTCCATCAAATCCTCGAGGGCACCAACGAAATCATGCGCGTCATCATCGCGCGGCGCCTGCTCGACGAAGCCTTTCAGGAAGAGGTCCGATGACGAGGGTCTTTGAAGGATTGCAATGGGAGCGCCGCGGCCACGTCGCGCTCGTCACGCTCGCCAACCCGCCCGCCAACACCTGGACCTTGAACAGCCTGGCCGCGCTGGCGGACCTGGTGCGGATGCTCGACGAGGACCGGGAGGTGTACACGCTGGTGCTCACCGGGCAGGGGGAGAAGTTCTTCTCCGCGGGCGCGGACCTCAAGAGCTTCGCGGACGGGGACAAGGCGCTGGCACGGGAGATGGCGCGCCGCTTCGGCCTCGCCTTTGAAACGCTCGCCGCGTTCCGGGGGCTGACCGTCGCCGCGCTGAACGGCTACGCGATGGGTGGAGGGCTGGAGTGCGCGCTGGCGTGTGACCTGCGCGTCGCCGAGGAGCATGCGGTCCTGGCCCTGCCCGAGGCGTCCGTGGGGCTGTTGCCCTGCGCGGGGGGGACGCAGTGGCTGCCCTGGCTCGTGGGAGAGGGCTGGGCCAAGCGCATGATTCTGTGCGGCGAGCGCGTGGACGCGGCCACCGCGCTGCGCATTGGCCTGGTGGAGGAGGTCGTCCCCCGGGGGCAGGGCCTGCACCGCGCCCTGGCGCTGGCGGCGCTCTCGGAGAAGCAGAGCCCCACCAGCGTGGCGGCCTGCAAGCGCCTCATCCAGGCGGCGCGCACCCAGGCGCCACGCGGCGTGCTGCCAACGGAGCGCGAGGCGTTCGTGGACCTGTTCGACAGCCAGGACCAGCGAGAAGGCGTCGCGGCGTTCCTGGGCAAGCGCGCCCCGCAGTGGCGCAACGCCTGAGGCCCCCGTCATGAGCGACGTCGTCCGATTCGAAGAGCGGCCCACCACCGGAGGGCGCCGCTGGGGGCTCGCGACCCTCGACGCCCCCGAGTCCCTCAATGCCCTGTCGCTCGAGATGGTCCGCGCCCTGACGCCCCGGCTGCGTCAGTGGGAGCAGGACGCGTCCGTCGTCGGCGTGCTGCTGAGGGGCGCGGGCGACAAGGCGCTGTGCGCGGGGGGGGACCTGCGCGCGCTGTACCAGTCCCTGAAGGAGAGCGGCGGCGAGGTCAGCGACTACGCGCGCGGCTTCTTCGCGGAGGAGTACGAGCTCGACCACCTCATCCACACCTACGCTAAGCCCTTCATCTGCTGGGGCCACGGCATCGTCATGGGGGGCGGCATGGGGCTCATGGCGGGGGCCTCCCATCGCGTGGTGACGCCGCGCAGCCGGCTCGCGATGCCCGAAATCACCGTGGGCCTCTACCCCGACGTCGGCGGGAGCTGGATGCTGGGGCGGATTCCCGGCCGCATCGGCCTGTTCCTCGCGCTCACGGGGGCCCCCCTCAACGCCGCGGATGCCCTCTTCTGCGGGCTCGCCGACCACCTCCTGCAGCACCAGGACCTCCCGGCCCTGCTCGATGCGCTGCGAGAGACCGCCTGGCACCAGGCCCCGGACGCCAACCGCCACGCCGTCTCGCGGCTGCTGCGCGAGCGGGCCTCGCGCGAGCTGCCCGAGTCCAACGTGCGCCGCCACTTCGATGCGCTGCGGGAGCTGGTGGCGGACGGCGACCTGCTCGAGGTCGCCTCGCGGCTGCGGGCCCTGCGAAGCGAGGACCCGTGGCTGTCCACCGCGGCCTCCACCTTCCTCAAGGGCTCTCCGACCTCCGCGGCCCTGTCCTTCGAGCTGGCCAGGCGCGCGCGGCACCTGTCGCTCGAGGACGTCTTCCGCCTCGAATACACCGTGTCGCTCGGCTGCTGCGCGCACGCCGACTTCGTCGAGGGCATCCGCGCGCTCCTCATCAGCAAGGACCGCGCGCCCCGCTGGACACCGGACTCGCTGGAGGCCGTCAGCCAGGCCCTCATCGAGGACCACTTCCGGCCCCGCTTCACCGGACAGCACCCCCTGGCGTCGCTGGGGAGGAGGACACCATGAAGGTCGCGTTCCTGGGGCTGGGCAACATGGGCCGGCCCATGGCCATCAACCTGCACAAGGCGGGGCACGAGGTGGTGGGGTTCGACCCCATGCCCCAGGCCCGCCAGCGCCTGTCCGACGCGGGCGCGCGCGTGGCGGACTCCGCGCGGGAGGCCGCCACGGGCGCCGAGGCGGTCATCAGCATGCTGCCCGCCGGTGAGCACGTGGAGGCGCTGTACCTGGGCGAGCAGGGGCTGCTCGCCCAACTCCGTCCCGGCGCGCTCGCCATCGACTGCAGCACCATCTCCGCGGTGAGCGCCCGCAGGGTGGTGGAGGCGGCCGTGGCGCGCGGCATCGAGTGCATCGACGCGCCCGTCTCCGGCGGCACCGCCGGCGCCGAGGCTGGCACCCTGACGTTCATGGTGGGCGGCCCGGCCGAGACGCTGGAGCGCGCCCGCCCGCTGCTCGAGCGGATGGGCAAGAACCTCTTCCACGCGGGCCCGGCCGGCGCGGGTCAGCTCACGAAGATGTGCAACAACCTGATGCTGGCCATTCAGATGGTGGGCACCGCCGAGGCGCTGTCCCTCGGCGTCGCCAACGGCCTCTCCGCGCAGGTGCTGTCCGACATCATGAAGCGCAGCTCCGGCGCCAACTGGGTCCTGGAGAAGTACAACCCCGTGCCCGGGGTGATGGATGGAGTCCCGGCGTCCCGGGGCTACACCGGCGGCTTCGCCACCCACCTCATGCTCAAGGACCTGGGCCTGGCGCAGGAGAACGCCGTGGCCGTGCGCGCGGCGACCCCCCTCGGGAGCCTCGCGCGGAGCCTGTACGCCGCCCACGGCCTCGCCGGCCATGGCGACCTCGACTTCTCCAGCATCATCCAGATGTTCCTGACCTCCCAAGCCTCGACACGGTGATGCAACCCGGCGCCGTGAAGGAACCGCACATGACGACCATCGCAACATCCCTGGGCCATCCGCGCTTCGGACGCCACCGCGAGCTCAAGAAGGCCCTGGAGTCCTACTGGGGCGGCAAGAGCGCCGCGGGCGACCTGCTCGCCACCGCGTCCACCCTGCGCCGTCAGCACTGGGAGACGATGAAGACCCAGGGCCTGGCGCACGTCCCGAGCAACGACTTCTCGCTCTATGACCATGTGCTCGACATGGCCGTGTGCCTGGGCGCGATTCCCGAGCGCTACCGGACCTTGAAGGATCCGCTGGAGCGCTACTTCGCCATGGCGCGTGGGCATCAGGACCGCAAGCAGGGCCTGGACCTCGCCGCGCTGGAGATGACGAAGTGGTTCGACACCAACTACCACTACATCGTCCCCGAGCTCGAAGTGGGCCAGCGCTTCACCCTCGACGCCACCAAGCTGCTGGCGGAGCTCGACGAGGCGCGCGACCTCCAGCTGGAGCCTCGCCCCGTCCTGCTCGGGCCCCTCTCCTTCCTGCTCCTCTCGAAGCACGCGCCCGACGCGCCGAAGGACGCCTCCCCCCTGGCGCTCCTCGACGCGGTGCTGCCCGTGTATGAGCAGCTGCTGGCGGTGCTCGCCGCGCGCGGGGTGGCCTGGGTGCAGCTCGACGAGCCCTGCCTCGTGCTGGACCTCTCGCCCGCCGCACGCGCGGCCTACGAGCAGGGGCTGCGCAGGCTGAGTCAGCTCCGCCAGAGGCCCCGGCTGCTGCTCGCCACCTACTTCGGCGAGCTTGGGGCGAACCTGCCGCTCGCGACCGGCTCGGGCTGCGAAGCCCTGCACGTGGACCTGGTGCGCGCGCCCGCCCAGCTCGACGACGTGCTGAGGTCCCTCCCGGCCACCATGAGCCTCTCCGTGGGCGTCGTGGATGGGCGAAACGTGTGGAGGACGGACCTGGACGCCGCCCATCAGCTCGTTCGCCGCGCCGTGCGGAAGCTGGGGGCGGACCGCGTCCTGGTCGCCCCTTCCTGCTCGCTGCTCCACGTCCCCGAGGACCTGGACAGCGAGCGCAAGCTCGACCCGGAGCTCAAGAGCTGGCTGGCCTTCGCGAGCCAGAAGCTGGACGAAGTCCACGCCCTGGCGAGCGCGTCCGAGGAGGACGCCCCCACCGCGGAGGCCTTCACGAAGGCACGAGCGGCCATTGCCGCGCGGCGCGCGTCGCCGCGAACCCGGAACCCCGCCGTCCGGGCCCGGATGGGAACCGTCGACGCGTCCATGTCCCGCCGGGGAGCCCCCTTCCAGGAGCGGGCCCGTCGCCAGCATGAGCGGCTGCGGCTCCCCGTGCTGCCCACGACGACCATCGGCTCGTTCCCCCAGACGAGTGATGTGCGAGGCGCGCGCGCGGCCTGGCGCGCCGGGCGCATGAGCCCCGCCGAGTACGACACCTTCCTGAAGGAAGAGACGCGCCGGTGCATCCAAAAGCAGGAGGCCATCGGCCTGGACGTGCTCGTCCACGGTGAGTTCGAGCGCAATGACATGGTGGAGTACTTCGGCGAGCAGCTCGACGGCTTCGTCTTCACCGAGAACGGCTGGGTCCAGAGCTATGGCTCCCGCTGCGTGAAGCCCCCGCTGCTCTACGGCGACGTCGCCCGGCCCCGTCCGATGACCGTCTCCTGGTCCACCTACGCGCAGTCGCTCACCTCCCGCCCCGTGAAGGGGATGCTGACCGGGCCCGTCACCATCCTCCAGTGGTCCTTCGTGCGCGATGACCAGCCCCGGGGAGAGACGTGCCAGCAGATCGCCCTCGCCCTGCGGGACGAGGTCCAGGACCTGGAGGCCGCGGGCATCTCCATCATCCAAGTCGACGAGCCCGCCATCCGAGAGGGCCTCCCGCTGCGGCGGCAGGAATGGAAGGCGTACCTGGGCTGGGCCGTCGATGCCTTCAAGCTCGCCACCAGCGGCGTCCGGGACGAGACCCAGATCCACACCCATATGTGCTACTCGGAGTTCGGCGACATCCTGGGCGACATCGCGCGCATGGACGCGGATGTGCTGTCCATCGAGACCTCGCGCTCCAAGCTGGAGCTGCTCGTCGACTTCGCGCACTTCAAATACCCCAACGAGATCGGCCCCGGCGTCTACGACATCCACTCCCCGCGCGTGCCCTCGCGAGAGGAGATGGAGCAGTTGCTCGAGCAGGCCCGCTCGGTGCTGCCGGCGCGTCAGCTCTGGGTGAACCCGGACTGCGGCCTGAAGACGCGCGGCTGGCCGGAGGTCGAGGCGGCGCTCACCCACATGGTCGCGGCCGCGCAGCGGATGCGCGCGCGGCTCGGCGGCGACCCGCAACCCCGGAACGGATGACCGCGCGCGACGACGGGCTCTCGCGGCTCGGCTGGGACTCCGCCTTCGAGGAGTCCCTCGCCGGGCATCCCTCGGCCGGCACGCACGTGCCGGCGCGGGTGGTGCGACAGGAGCGGACCTGGTTCGGCGTGGACACGGGGAGACGGCAGGCGCGCGCGAGCATCGCGGGGACGCTGCGGCACCGCGCGACGAGCCCCGCCCAGTTGCCCGTCATCGGAGATTGGGTGCTGGTCGCGCGGGAGGCCGCGGCGTCGGAGCAGGAGCGGCTGCGGATGGAACACGTGCTCCCACGCCGCAGCGTGCTGCTGCGCCGGAAGGTCGGCGCGGCACCGGATGCACAACCGCTCGCCGCGAACGTCGACCTGGCGCTCGTGGTGGTGGGGCTGGACCGGCCGCTGAATCAGGGCCTGCTCGAGCGCGCCTCGGTGATGGCGCGCACGGGTGGGGTCCAGCCAGTCGTGGTGCTGAACAAGTTGGACGTGTGCGAGACCTGGGAGGAGCAGTTGGATGAAGCACGCAGGCTCCTGCCCGACGCGCGGATCCTCGCGGTGAGCGCCCAGGCGGGAATCGGCACGCGGGTGCTCGCGGAGACCATGAGCGCCGGCGTGACCGCCGTGCTGCTGGGAGCCTCCGGCGTCGGGAAGTCCACGCTGCTCAACCACCTGCTGGGGACCGGGGCGATGCGGACCCAAGCCGTCAGGGAAGAGGACCGCAAAGGCATCCACACGACGACCCATCGTCAGTTGTTCCACCTGCCCGGAGGCGGGCTGCTCATCGACGGACCGGGAATCCGGGAGCTCGGGCTGCTGGGAGGCGGCGCCACCCTGGAGGCCACCTTCCCGGAGGTCACCGCGTCCGCGCGCGGGTGCTTCCACCGGGCCTGCCAGCACCAGGACGAGCCTGGCTGCGCGGTGCGCAAAGACATCCGTGAGGGCCGCCTGTCAGCGGAACGGGTGGAGGAATACCTGAAGCTCCGCGAAGAGCTCGATTCCAGCGGACAGCCTCGTCGCCGCAGAGGCGCTCCCCGAAGTCGCTCCTGAGATTCGCAGTCCCACAACCCGAGAGGTCTCCATGAATCCGCCGCTCCCCATGACACCGGGCGCGCGTTTCCGCGCCGCCGTCAAGAATGAACGCCCCCTCCAGGTGGTCGGGGCCATCAATGCCAACCATGCCCTGCTCGCGAGCCGGGAGGGCTTCCATGCCATCTACCTCTCCGGTGGCGGCGTCGCCGCGGGCTCGCTGGGGGTGCCGGACCTGGGCATCTCCACGCTCGACGACGTCCTGACGGACATCCGACGGGTGACGGACGTCTGTGACCTCCCGCTCCTGGTGGACGTGGATACGGGCTTTGGCCCGAGCGCCTTCAACATCGCCCGCACCACCCGCTCGCTCATCAAGGCCGGCGCGGCAGCGATGCACCTCGAAGACCAGGTGGGCGCCAAGCGCTGTGGTCACCGCCCCAACAAGGAGATTGTCTCGAGCGAGGAGATGGTTGACCGCATCAAGGCCGCGGTCGACGCGCGCACGGACCCGAGCTTCGTCGTCATGGCACGCACGGATGCCCTCGCGGTGGAAGGCGAAGCGCGCGCCATCGAGCGGGCCCTCGCCTACGTCGAGGCGGGCGCCGACATGGTCTTCCCCGAAGCGCTCCGCCAGCTGGATCAGTACCGGCGCTTCGTGGACGCCGTGAAGGTGCCGGTCCTCGCGAACATCACCGAGTTCGGCACCACGCCGTTGTTCACGGTCGCGGAGCTGGCGTCTGCCGGCGTGGCCCTCATCCTCTATCCCCTCTCCGCCTTCCGGGCCATGAACAAGGCGGCGGAGAACGTGTACCGCGCCATCCGGCGGGACGGCACCCAGCGCAACGTCATCGAGACCATGCAGACGCGGGCAGAGCTCTACGACGTCATCGGCTACCACGCGCTCGAGCAGAAGCTCGACGCCCTCTTCTCGAAAGGCAGGAAGGAATGATGAGCGACAAGGTAGAGGCCCGGCCCGCCGCGGGGGGCAAGAAGTCCGTGGCGCTCTCCGGCGTCGAGGCGGGAACGACGGCGCTGAGCACCGTGGGCCATCACGGCAACGACCTGCACTACCGGGGCTACGACATCCTGGACATCGCGAAGAACTGCGAGTTCGAAGAGGTCGCCCACCTGCTGATCCATGGCAGCCTGCCGAACGTCGCCGAGTTGGAGGCCTACAAGACGAAGCTGAGCGCCCTGCGAGGCCTGCCCACGGCGGTCCGGACGGCGCTGGAGCAGCTGCCGCCCTCCACCCACCCCATGGACGTGCTGCGCACGGGCGTCTCGGTGATGGGCTGCAGCGAGCCGGAGAAGGATGACCACAACGCGCCGGGCGCACGGGACATCGCGGACCGCCTGCTCGCCTCGCTCGGCTCCATGCTGCTGTACTGGCACCACTACGCGCACAATGGCCGGCGCATCGAGGTCGCCACGGACGATGCCTCCATTGGCGAACACTTCCTGCACCTGCTCCACGGACGCAAACCGTCCTCCGAGTGGGCGCGGGCCATGCACACCAGCCTCATCCTCTACGCGGAGCACGAGTTCAACG
>JAFADT010000187.1 GCA_023424585.1 Pseudomonadota bacterium | reverse complement strand
CCGAGCGCCTGCTCGTGAAGGCCACCGAGCGCGACCCGGGCGACGTGGAGGTGTGGTCCACGCTGGCCCGGCTCTGCGAGGACTCCGGCCGGCCCAAGGAGGCGGAGGACGCGCTGGCCCGCGCGCTGGAGGCGGATCCGGACAGCCGCGAGGTGCTCCTGTCCGCGGGCCGCGCCGCGCTGAAGGGCGGGTCGGTGACGCGGGCTCGGGCGTACTTCGACCGGCTGCTGTCGCTGTCCGCGTCGCCGGAGCTGGCCGTGCGGGTGGCCTTCAGCTACCTGGCCGCCGGGGCGCCGGACGCCGCGAAGGAGGTGCTGGACGCCGCGCGCAAGGACGCGCCGGACGAGCCCCGGCTGGCCTACTACTCGGGCCTCGTCGCGGAGCGCACGCGCCACTTCTCCGTCGCCGCCCGGGACTTCGCGCTCGTGCCCGCGGACTCGGAGGTGTTCCCGGACGCCCGCCTTCGCCAGGGCCGCTGCCTGTCGCTGGCGGGAGACCACGCGCGCGCGCTGGCGCTCTACGGCGCCGCCCTGGCGGAGGCGCCCGAGGACGTGGAGGTGCGCGTCGGCTACGCGCGGGCGCTGGAGCGGAGCGGGGACGCGGCGAAGGCGGAAGGGGTGCTGCGCCAGGCGTTGGCGGGGGAGGGGGCGGTGCTCGCGTACGACGCGCTGGCGTCCCTGCTGGAGCGCCAGGGCCGGGCACAGGACGCGCTCTCGCTGCTGCGGGACGCCGTCGCCCGGACCCCGAAGGACCAGGACCTGCAGTTCGCCCTGGGCGTCCTCCTGGAGCGCCAGGGCGACGTGGCCGGGGCGCTCTCGCGCATGCGGGCGGTGCTCGCGCTGAAGCCGGACCACGCCGCGGCGATGAACTTCATGGGGTACGTGCTGGCGCAGCGGGGCCGGGACCTGGACGAGGCGGAGCGGCTGGTGCGCCGCGCGCTGGCGCTCCGGCCCGACAGCGCGGCCTACGTGGACTCGCTGGGGTGGGTGCACTACCAGCGCGGCGACGCGAAGAAGGCCGTGGAGGTCCTGGAGCGCGCGGTGGACCTGTCCCCGGACGAGCCCCCCATCCTGGAGCACCTGGGGGACGCCTACCTCAAGGCCGGCCGCGCCCCGGAGGCCGCCCGGGTCTGGACGCGCGCGCTGGAGGTGCTGACGCTGGATCCGGAGGCCGCCGAGCCGGCCGATCAGCGCGTCACCCTGGAGCGCAAGTTGAAGGCGCTACCCTCGACCGCGCCGGGCCGCTAAGGTCCAGGCCTCATGGCCCGTCACGACGAAGGCTTCTTCAGCGGCAAGGACAACACCCGGCTGTTCTGGACGTTGGACATGCCGGACTCCGCCCCCCGCGC
The DNA here is from genome assembly GCA_023424585.1 of Pseudomonadota bacterium. Taxonomy (GTDB): domain Bacteria; phylum Myxococcota; class Myxococcia; order Myxococcales; family Myxococcaceae; genus Corallococcus. The sequence goes on along the minus strand of JAFADT010000187.1, from coordinate 1,984 downwards.
GCATGTCGCCATCGTCCACGGCTACGGCGACCACATCGGCCGCTACCGGCCCGTCATCGACGCGCTGGTGCAGGACGGCTTCGCGGTGCACGGCTTCGACTACCGCGGCCACGGCCGCGCGGACGGCCGCCGCGCCTACGCCAGCAGGTGGACCGACTTCCTCGACGACCTGGACGGCTTCTGGCAGCGCGTGCGCAAGGCCGCGGGCACGGAGAAGATCTTCCTCCTCGCCCACAGCCACGGCGGCCTGATGGCCGCGCACGCCCTGACCGGGAGGCTGGAGGGCCTCTCCGGCGCCATCCTCTCCGCGCCCTACCTCAAGCTGGCCATCTCCCCGCCGGCCGCGAAGGTGCTCGCCGCGCGCATGGTGGGCACCCTGGTGCCCTGGATGAAGGTCCCCTCGGGCCTGGCGCCGGACATGCTCAGCACCGACCCGGACATCCAGAAGGCGGTCGAGGCGGACCCGTTGTACGTGCCCTTCGCCACGCCCCGTTGGTTCGTGGAGTCCACGGCCGCCCAGGCGCAGACGCTCTCGCTGGCGCCGAAGATTCAAGTCCCGCTGTTCGTGCTGTGCGGCCAGGAGGACGGGGTGGCGCTGCCGGCGGCGGCGCGGGCCTTCTTCGAGGCGGCGGGGACGGCGGACAAGAAGTTCAAGGAGTACCCCGGCATGCGGCACGAGCCGCTCAACGAGCGGGACCGCGCGACGGTGTTCCAGGACATCTCCGGCTGGATCTCCGCGCATCTCTGACATAATCAGGTCGCCCCGCTCCCGACGGAGCAGGCGCTGGCGAGGATCACCTCATGGCACAGGGTGAAACGGGCATCATTGGCAAGGGCATCGTCATCAGGGGCAACCTCACGGGCGGAGGGGACCTGGTCATCGAGGGGCGCGTGGAGGGGCAGATCGCCCTGAAGAACCACCTCACCATCGAGGGGACCGGCAAGGTGCAGGCGGACATCCGCGCCGAGGAGCTGACCATCAACGGCGAGGCGAGCGGCAACATCGACGCCTCCACGCGCGTGGCCATCAACGCCTCGGCGAAGGTGGCGGGCGACATCAAGGCCCCGCGGGTCATCATCGAGGACGGCGCCGTGTTCAACGGCTCCATCGAGATGGACGTGAAGTTGCCGGACGACATCTAGCATCCACCGGGGACCGACCCACGGTCCCCCAGGCGCACAGCTTCGAGAGGGCGGACAACACTCATGGCGAATACGATCATTGGTTCGAGCATCGTCATCGATGGGGAGATCTCCGGTGACGAGGACCTGGTCATCCAGGGCACCGTGAAGGGGAAGATCTCCCTCAAGGAGAGCCTCTACGTGGAGGGCTCGGGCGTCGTCGAGGCGGACATCGAGACGCAGAACGTGGAGATCGCCGGCCGCGTGACGGGCAACATCGCCGCCAGCGACAAGGTGGAGCTGAAGACGGACTGCCGCGTGGTGGGCGACATCAAGGCCCCGCGCATCCTCATCGCCGACGGTGCCTCCTTCAAGGGCAACGTCGACATGGACATGAAGGAGCGCTGATCCGTGGCGACCGCGAAGGAGCTTGCAGGCAACGCCGTCGATAACACCGTGGTGGGGCCCTCCATCCTCATCAGCGGTCGGCTCACGGGTGACGAGGACCTCACGGTCCGCGGGCGCGTCGAGGGTGAGCTCACCCTCAGCCGCACCCTCATCGTGGAGCCGTCCGGCGTGGTGAAGGCGAACGTGGCGGTGAAGAACGCCATCGTCAGCGGCGTGGTGGTGGGCAACATCAACGCCACCGAGAGCGTGGAGCTCACCCGCGAGGGCCGCATGGTGGGCGACATCCGCGCCCCGCGCGTCATCATCGTGGACGGCGCCAGCTTCCGAGGCCGCGTGGACATGGGCGACGTGGAGCCGGGCCGTCTGCCGTCCGAGCGCCCCGCCGTGGCCCGTCCCCAGGCGGTGACGCGTCCCACGGTGCGCCCGGGGGCCACCCCGCCGCGTCCTCCGACGC
>JAFADT010000186.1 GCA_023424585.1 Pseudomonadota bacterium | reverse complement strand
TCACACGCGAGCGCGGAGCTCTTGGGGGGATCGTCCCCGCCCCCCTCCCCCTCGTTCGAGTCACCACAGCCCACCGCCAGCAGGGTGAGCAGCACCAGGTATCGCGTCGCCAGCTTCATGTCGTCCTCCGTGGAGTCGCGGGGGACAGGGACGCCCCCCGGACGGGAGGAGACAGGCCGGTCGGCGCCGTTGCATGGAATCGACATCTAGCGGCGACAGTGCCCCAGCTCCGCCCGAGCCTCCGCCGCCTCCTGGACGTAGGCCTCGCGCCACGGGGACAGCGCGTCCCAGGCGCGCCGCGCCTCCTCGCAGGCCTCCTCCACCGCGCCCGTCAGCCGGAGCGCCCGCGCGAGCCTGCGGCGGACCCGGGGGACGCGCGCGGACACCACCTGCCGTGCCGTGAGCGACTCCAGCGCGATCCTCAGCGGCGACAGGGCCTCCGAGGGCTGACCCCGGGCGAGCTGGACGTCGCCCAGCAGGAGCAAGGCCTCGATGCGCTCGGACGACGCGGGCCCCAGGTCCCGCTCCACGAGGGTGAGCGCCTGCTCCACGTGACGCCGGGCCTCATCCACCTGCCCCAGGAAGAGCAGGGCATCCGCCAGGGAGCGCAGCCCCGCGCCATCCAGTCCTCCCGTGGCGAGCAGCGCCCGTTGGAGCGCGACGCCGCGCGCGTGGAAGGCGCGGGCCTCTTCCAGATGCCCCGACAGGCGCAGCAGCCGGCCCACCTCGTGAACATCCAGGGCCACGTCCGGGTGGGAGGCGCCATAGACGCGCTCGTGATGCGCCAGGACGGCGCGGGCGTGCTCCAGCTCCTGCGCACGGTCGCCCTGCTCGCCCAGGACGCCGAGCCGGTTCGACTTCATCACCAGCAGCACCGGGCTGTCCGCGTCCACGCTCTTGCGCGCCACGGCCCAGCCCGCCTCCGCGGCCTCGCGGGCCTGGGCCGCGTGTCCCCACTCGAAGTAGACGAGGGCCAGGTTGGACCACGTCCGGGCCACCGACAGGTTCTCCGCGCCCAGCGTCTGGCGGAGGATCCCGAGCGCCCGCTGGAGGACGGCCTCGGCCCGTGGCAGCTCGCCCAGCAGGGCCAGCGTGCCGCCCAGGTTGGCCAGGGCCCGCCCCGTGTCCCGATGCGCCGGCCCGAAGTGGGCCTCATGCAGGCGCAGCGCCTCCTCCTGCCAATGCCTCGCCTCCAGCAGGCGCCCCTGTTGCTGGAGCAGCAGGCCCAGCCGGCCGCTCAGCTCCGCGTGCGCGAACGTCTGTCCCCGCACGCTGGCCGCCTCCAGCGCCGCGCGCAGCAGCGGCTCCGCCTCCGCGTAGCGGCCCTCCTGCACCAGGAGCTCCGCCTGCATGGAGTCCAGCAGGGTGTCCAGCTCGCCGTCCCGCAGCGTCTCCGCCACGGCCCGGGCGCGCTGGAGGAAGGGCCACGCCTCCTGGGGGCGCCCCAGGCCATAGCCCTGCAACCACGCCTGGGAGAGCAGCACCCGCGCGAGCACGCCCACGTGCCGCCCCGCCTCGGCCGCCAGCGAGGCCTGGGCCAGGGACGCCCGCGCGTCCTCGAACGCGCCCGCGTCCTCCTGCAATCGCGAGCAGAGGTGATGCGCCTCCGCCTCCAGGGGCCGGTGGTGGGTGGCGAGCGCGCGCTCGCGGGCGGGCAGCGCGATCCGCAGGCCCTCCGGCGTATGGCCCGCGAGCAGCTCCGCGTTCGCCCGCGCGAGCTCCGAGCGCACCGCGTCCACCTCCGCGCGGACCCCGGGGTCCTCCGGAGGCGACACGGCCTCCTGCAGCGTGCGCACGTCCGCGCACCGGGCCACGCCCCCGAGCGCCTTCCCCAGCCCGAAGCCCCGCTCCACCGTCCGCGCGTCCGCGCCCTGGAGCGCCACCGTCAGCCGCGACAGCTCGCCCAACTGCTGGTCCAGGCACGTCATCCGCAGCCCCATCACCGCCTCCGGCTGCTCGCCGAAGACGCGCGTCGCCTCGCACGCGGACTGGTGCGCGTGCGTCCAGTCCCGGCTCCACCGGTCCAGCGTGGAGGCCACGGCCTGGAACGAGGCCTCGGCCACGGGGTCCCCGGTCCGCAGGAAGGCCTGGTGCGTGGACTCGCGCACGGAGGCGTCCCAGATGCCCGCGAGGTGCCGCTCACTGCCCTGGCAGGTCTCGCGGGGCGTCGCCGCGGAGGGCCCCAGCGCGAGGAACCCCAGGCCCACCAGACCGCCCGCGAGCACCGCCGTGGCGGCGACGCGCTTCCACGCCCCCTCCTCCCGCGAGAGGTGCGCCCGCAGCGCCCGCATAGACTCGAAGCGCCGCGACGGCTCCACGGAGAGCCCGCGCCGGACCACGGCCTTGAGCCACGAGGGCACGTCGCGCTTCTCTGCGCGCACCTCCTGGCGCAGCATGGACGCCAGGAGCTCCTCGCGCGTGGCGCCCGCGAACGGCCGCTGTCCGTGGAGCGCCTCATGGAGCGCGACGCAGAAGGCGAACTGATCCGAGCGGGCATCTCCCCGCTCTCCGCGAAGCTGCTCCGGCGCGGCATAGGCGAGCGTCCCCAGGAACACACCGGTGGTGGTGAGCGACGCGTCCCCGGAGACGGAGTCCGCGGGCTCGCGGGGAGGCGTCCATCCCGCCGCGGCGTTGGCCAGGCCGAAGTCCGTGATACGCACCTGGCCATCGCGCGTCAGCAGGACGTTGTCCGGCTTGAAGTCGCGGTGGGTGATGCCCAACGCGTGGGTGGCCGCGAGCCCCTCCGCCGCCTGGATGAAGCGCGCGACGATCTCCCGCCGCGGGCGCGGCTTCTCCGCCAGCCACCGCCGGAGCGTGCCGCCCTCCACGAGCTCCATCACCAGGAAGAGCTGTCCCTGATACTCCCCCACGTCGTGCAGCCGGGCGACGTGGGGGTGTGACAGCCGGGCCATCGTGCGCGCCTCGCGCTCCAGCCGCTGACGCGCCTGGGCCAGGGAGTCCTCCCCCAGCCTCGCGAGGTTCAGCAGCTTGAGCGCCACCTTGCGGTCCAGCTCCGGGTCATGCGCGGCATGGACGCGCCCCATGCCTCCCTCGCCCAGCAGCCCCAGCACCACGTAGCGCCCCACGCGCGCGCCGGGGACGAGCCGTCCCGGGTCCCCCCACGGAGGCGGCGCCTCCAGCCCGCCCAGCGCGGCGAGCACGCCCCGGCACTCCGGGCAGCCCGTGACGTGCTGGCGCACGGTCGTGGTGCCCTCGGGGTCCAGCGCCCCGCTCGCGTAGCCCAGGAGCGTGTTCTCGTCCGGGCAGCTCACTCGCGCGCCGCCAGCAGGCCGGAGAGGCTCAGGTCCAGCCGCCCATGGATGGCGCGCATCAGGCTGTCCACCTCCGGCTCGGGCAGCGACAGGCGCTCGGCGAGCGCGCGCCGCGTCCGCTTCTCCAGCAGCGCCTGCACCGCGGAGAGCCGGCGCGACAGGGTGGACTTGTGCAGGCCGAACAGGGCGCCCATCCGCTCCAGGGAGAGGCCGTCGACGAAGTGCAGGCGCAAGAGCTCCCGGTCCTCGTCGTCCAGCGAGGCCACCGCCTGGATGAAGGCCGCGCGCACATGGCCCCGCGACTCCTCCCGGACGAAGCCCAGCTCCAATCCCCCCGGCGCGGGGTGCGCGGCGAGCACCTCGGCGTCGACCTGCGACGCGTCGCCCAGCGTCTTGCGCAGCCGCAGCGCGAGCCGCGTCGCGGAGATGCCCACCCAGTGCAGCAGCGGGCCCGTGCCCGCGTAGCCGAGGAGCCGGAAGGGGGCCTCCTCGCGCGGCATCAGGAGGTTGGCCCGGAGCGTCTGGAGCACCTCGTCCACGAACACCGGCGCGGGATGGAGCCGTGACAGGGGCGCTCGCAGCTTGAGGAGGACCTCCTGCTCCAGGAGGGTCCGGGCCGCCGGCAGCCCCCTCGCGCAGGCGAGCGCGAGCGCGACGTCCCGGGCATGCAAGCGCTCCAGCGCGGGCAGCGGATGCGCCGCGCGCGCCAGCAGGGCGCCCAGGTGGCGCGCGAAGTCCCGTGGCGCGGGCGCGGCATCGTGGAGGGCCGCGGCCTGGGAGAAGGCGCGCTCCACGGCCTCCCGGGCTCCTGGGGTCTCACGCAGGCGGGCGGAGGTCGGCTCGCCAGCAGCCTGCAACACCCACTCGAAGGACTCGGGGCCGGTCCCATGCATGCCGCGCACTCCTGACATCAGGCGCCTGAAACTACCACGAAGCCCCAGGCGCACCCGATGCCCCTCGCTCCCGGGGAGACCGGGGCGCGGCCGCGGCGAGCGCCCCGTGAGCGGATCAGGCAAGACCTTGCCCGGAACGGGCGCGCGAGCGGGCTCCCCGCCGGCGCATGGTGCGGTGTCAGTTGCTTCGAACGCGCAAGGACCCGCCCATGAAGACCGCCGCCTACGCCCCACCGCCGCCGACAAGCCGCTCGCCCCCTTCACCCTCGACCGGCGTGAGCCCGGCCCCCGGGACGTCGCCATCGACATCCTGTTCTGCGGCCTCTGCCACTCGGACGTCGTCCAGGTGCGCAACGAGTTCGGGCGCTCGAAGTATCCCTTCGTGCCCGGTCACGAGATCGTCGGCCGCGTCGCCCGCGTGGGCGAGCAGGTCTCGCGCGTGAAGGTGGGCGACCTCGTCGTCGTCCCGGGCCACGTGCTGATGATCATCGGCCACGTGGATGGCGAGCCCTACGTCATCCAGGACGTCCTCTACGCCGTGTTCAAGGCCCCTGCCACGCAGCAGCTCCGCAAGACGAAGCTGAACCAGGTCTCGGTCACGCCGCTGCTGCCGCTGTATGCCGACGACACGACCCTGTACGTGGACGCGATGACGAGCCTCGTGCACGTCACACAGCCATAGGCCCGGCCGTCGCGTCGCGGCTGGCACGCGGAGTCCTTGTCGCGTGAGGTAGACTCTCACCGTCTCCAGCCGCGACCCCACCCTTCCGGGACACCATGAGCCTCCCCCTCCTTCTCTGCCTCCTGGCGGCCTTCCTGGGAGGCCCCGCCCTCTTCCTGGCCGTCCTCGTCAAATCCCGCCGCCTGGCCGTGCGGCTGGAGCAGGAAGGGCTGCGCGCGCAGGGCAAGGTGCTCAGCGTCAGGGAGTCCCCCGGCAAACCGAGCACCGTCCATTACGCCTTCCAGCCCCCGGAGGGCCCAGAGGTCCGCGGCAAGTTCGACGAGGCGTCCTCGTTGGCCTCGGCGCGCGCCCCCGGCTCCCCTGTCGAAGTCCTCTATCTGGCGGAAGCGCCAGAACAACACACGGCCGTGGGCATGGACATGAACCAGAGGCTCTTCCTCCTGCTGGCGGGCATGCTCGTGTGCTTCGCGCTCCTCGGCAGCCTCACCGTGCTGCATGCCTACGCCACCCAGTCGGGGTAGGCCGAGCGGGTCGGGCCCACAGCGTCGGGGCGACGCCGATGCAGGTCCGGGCGGGCAGGCGTCCCCCGAAGCAGCCAGTGGAGGCTGGGGCTCAGCGAGGGAGCCTGGACTCATCTCCCTGCAACGCCCTCTCGATGGCCTGCGCGTAGCGCAGGGGCTCATGGGGGATGAGCTCACGAAGGGGCCGTGGATCTCCAACCATGTCGAGGTCCATTCCCACCGCCAGGTCGCGGAAGGCGCCCCTGGGGAGCTTCGCGGCCCGCTCGATCAGCGGCGCGACCCGCCGCAGCAGCCCCAATGGCACGTGGACCTTTCGCGGCGGCGCCTTCCCCAACACGCGCGCGGCGGTATCAATCATCTCGTCAGCGGTGAGCACGTCATCGCACCCGACGTCGAACGCCTTCCCGGAGGTCCGTGGCTCGTCGAGCACCCGCACCATGTAGTGCACGAGGTCGTCGAGGGCGATGTTCCGATGTCGGCCCTTCCCACTGCCCAGCACCGGCGTCACCCGTCGGCGCGCCTGCGCCATCATCGAGTCGAAGCCAAAGCCGCCCTTCCCGACAATCTGCGCGGGACGGAGCACCGTCGCATCGAGCCCGCTGTGGAGCAGCAACTGCTCCGCCTTCCAGCGCCCCCGTGCCCACTCGGTCGGGCCGTCCGGCGCGATGCCCAGGAACGTGAGGTAGACCATGCGACGGACGCCGTTCTCACGGCATGCGGCCACGATGTGCTCCAGGCCTGCAAGCTCCGCGTCGACGAAGCTGCCGTTGGGTGAGCCGCTCTTCTGCGCCGACAATGTGTGGACGGTGTTGTAGACGGCCTCGACGGAACGCGTGGCCTCCTGCATCGAGCGGAGGTCGCCGATGTCCCCCCGCACGATTTCGCACGCCGCGGGCAGCACCTGCCGTGCGCGCTCGGGATTCCGGACGGAGCAACGGACCGCGAAGCCCTCGCGGAGCAGCGTCTCCGTGAGGCGGCGGCCGACCAGCCCGGTGCCACCAAGAACAAGGACCTTGCGCATGCGCTCTTCTCCCATGCGTCATGTGTAGGCCCCGGGCGGCGAACGGAGAATGCTCCAGCGTGCTGATTCCTGTCGCGCGCGTTCGGAGCCGGCGGTCAGCGCCGCGCTTCTTCGCGGTAGTCGCGAGGGCGCACGCCGGTCACGCGCTTGAACGCCTGGCTGAAGGCACTCTCCGACGAATAGCCGAGGGAGGCGGCGATCTCGGACACCGCGGCGTCTTCGTCCCGCAGCTGCCGCTGCGCGAGGCGCATGCGCCATCGGGCGAGGTACTGGAGCGGCGCCATGCCCGCGGCCCTCTTGAAGTGGGTCGCGAAGGTGGTGCGCGACATCGCCGCGGCCTTCGCCAGCTCCTGGAGCTTCCAGTCACGCGAAGGGGCGTCATGCATGCGCCGAAGCGCCGCGGCGAGGCGCTCGTCATGCACGGCTCGCAGCCAACCCGCCGGCAGGCTCGGGGCCGTCGCCAGGTGGGCTCGCAGCACCTGAACGAACAGGAGCTGGGCCAGCGCGGACGCCGCGATCTCCGTCCCCGGAGTGGTCCGAGCCCGCTCCTCCAGGAGCTGCTCCACGATCCACCGCACGATCGCCGCCTGCGGAGCGCTCCCCTTCACGTGAATGACCGGTGGGAGCGCGTCGCGCAGCAGGTCGGCGGAGGCCGGATGAAGCACGACCCCACCCGCGAGAATCAGGCACTCCGTCCCCTCTCCAATGATGGAGAGCGGGCCCTGCTTCCGCGCGAAGAACGGGAGCGCATCCCTCGGGGGCACCTTCAGGCTGCTGCCCACCACGAAGCCCTGGCGGCCCGGCAGCAGGAGGACATCGCCCGGCTCTCCGCGAAGCACCCGCTTCTGGCCTTCGAGCCGCATCTCGCAGGAGCCCCTGGCGAGCACGGAGAACTTGATCTCGCCCGGCGGCGGAAACCGGAGCGCCCACGGGCCGCTCGCGGCGATGCCACCGGCCATGACTGTTCGGGCCTCGGTGAGCCGGAGGATGTCCGACAGCGGGTCAGTCGCCATCGTTCGACCTGGAGGCGAATCGATGGAGGAGCACCCGCGACCGCGCTCGATGCGCGCGCCCCGGGCCAGGGACCGGGACCGGCGGCTCGTCGGTGGTCAACATCTCCCCAGCGTAAGGCGCCGCGGCCCTCGAAGCCATCGGCGAGCCGCGCCCGCCAGCGGCTGCCCGGCTGCCGTGCTTGTGCGAGGCGCGGCGTGAAGCAGGCCTCTTGAGACATCAGCGCGAGGCCCCGCCGGAAGACACCGTGGCCGGGCCCCGCGATGAAGCTAGTCCGCCCGCTTGCGCTTCGCGCGCGAGGCCTTCGGCTGGCTCTTGCTCTCCAGGTTGAGCACCACCGCGGCGCGGATGAGCGCCTTCAAGGCCGCTTCGTTGATCTTGTCGCCTTCGTGGATGTCGATGGCGCGCCGGGCGTTTCCGTCGAGGCTGGAGTTGAAGAGACCAGCGGGGTCCTCCAGCGCGGCGCCCTTCAGGAACGTCAGCTTGACGGCGCTCTTGTATGACTCACCCGTGCAGATGATGCCGTCGTGGGACCAGACAGGGGTCCCCATCCACTTCCACTCCTCGACGACCTCCGGGTCCGCCGCGTGGATGAGCGCGCGCACCTTCGCGAGCACCTTCCCGCGCCAGTCCCCCAGGTCCTGGATCCGCTGGTCGATCAACCTGGACGCGGGCTCCGTCGCCACGGTCTTCTTCACGGTCCCCTCCAATCAGGCGGTCAGGCGGCGCCAGGAGAAATACGAGAGCCCCCAGAGCACGCCCGTGCCCGCCGCGAAGCCCCACGCCTCCGGACCATCCCCCACGGCGAAGTGGGCGATGAGCGCCGAGACGAGGTTGATGGCGAAGCCCGCGTAGGCCCACTCCTTGAGCCGCGCCGGCACGGGCGCGAGCAGCACCGCCACGCCGATGAACTTGGCCCACGACAGCTCCACGCGGAAGTAGGACGGGAAGCCCATGTGGGTGAACGCCTCCGCCACCTGCGGCAGGTTCAGCTGCGCATAGGCGGTGAAGCCCATCTGGAGGCAGAGGAGCACGGTGGCGCCCCAGTAGGCGAAGGTCAGGGCCTTGGGGAGGTTCCTGGGAGCAACGAGCGTCGGCTTCGGCAAGATCGATTCCATGAGGTGCTCCTTCACTCCTTCGAGTTGCTGCCCTTCCAGGCGGGGCTCTGGACCCCGAACTGCTCCGCATACTCGGCGTTCAGCCGCTGCCAGTCGTACTTCATCGCGTCGCCCCCCACGATGCGGCCCATCGGGTCTCCCGAGAGGAGCTGGTCGAGCACGTCGAAGCAGATGTGCCAGCCCGCGGCGCCCCACGCGATGAAGCCGCGGTCGATGTTGTGCCAGAGCGTGAGGCGGGTGCCGGTAGCGCCCAGCGGCTCCAGCTCCCAGCGGAGCTCCTGCTGCCCCCAGCTGTACTCGAGCAGCTTCGGCGCTTCCGCCCGCTTCACGGTGGTCTCGGTGACCATCGGCGTCGGCGCGCCGACCGTGGAGAGCTTCACCGGCCCCACCGCGGCCAGGCTGCGGTCGGCGTCGAACGGCGCCCACTCGGACAGGTGCGCGGGGTCGGTCAGCGCCTGCCACACCTTCGCCGGCGGATGACGCAGGTCCCGCACGAGGACGAGCGTCCACCGGTCACCTTCCTTCTGCACCCGGGCTCCGGCGGCGGGGCCGGGGACGTATCGCTGACGGTGGCTCATCGGTTCCTTCCCTTCTTGGGTTCGGGCTTCGGTTCGGGTGGGGAGTCCATCCGATCGAGATGGCGTTCGAGCGCGTCCACGTGGGTCGTCCAGAAGCGCCGGAATGGCGCGAGCCACTCATCGACCGCCATGAGCGGCTCCGGCCGGATGCGGTAGACGCGCCGCTGGGCATCGACACGCGACTCCACGAAGCCGGCGTCGCGCAGCACGCGCAGGTGCTTGGACACCGACGTCTGGGGCATCCGCAGCCGGTGCTCGATTTCGCCGACGGAGTGCTCCGACGACGCCAGCAGGCTGAGGATGGCCCGGCGGTTCGGCTCCGCGATGATCGCGAACGTTGAATCCATGGGCACTATATACCCATTTGCTCATATGCCTGTCAATTCATATGACACGCCTGGGGAGCAGGCGTGCGGCCCGTGCCCTCCCGCTCAGCCCGCCACGGCCCTGCGCACCGCGGGGCGTTGGGTGAGGCGCCGGACGTACTCCAGCAGCCGCGGGTGCCCGTCGAGCAGCTTCAGCGTGTGGGCCAGGTGGAGGATGGAGGCCATCAGGATGTCGGCGGCGCTGAACCCCCCGCCCACGAGGAACTCGCGGTCGCCGAGCCCCCTGTCGATGACGTCGAGCACGGCCGCGAGTCGGGCCTTGTGCTTCGCGGCGTCCTCATCCGGGTGCGTGCGCTCGTAGAACGCCAGCACCGCGGGATCCAGGTGCAGCTCCGCGAAGGTCATCCATCCGTAATAGGGCCCGCGCTCCGGGGAGCCCACCGGCGGCGCCAGGTGCCTCTCCGGGAATCGGTCCGCCAGGTGCAGACAGATGGAGAGGGAGTCCAGCAGCGTGACCTCCCCATCCACCAGCGCGGGGACTTCGCCCAGCGGATGCACCGCCAGGGACTCCGGGTGGTGTTCTCCTGTCGGCGCAGGTCGAGCCTGACCAGCTCATGGAGACGACGCCCGGCACCGCGCGGACGGGCTCAGCGCTTCCGAGCGGCCCTCCCCCGTGGGGTCTCGCCAGCGAACCGCCGGTACACGCGGCGAAACGCGGCCGCGTCGGCGTAGCCCACCCGGGCGGAGATCGCCTCGACCGACTCGTGCGTCGTCTCCAGGAGGTGGGAGGCGTGAGCCACTCGGACCCGCTGGACGAATTCGAGCGGCGTCATCCCCAGGCCCGCCTGGACGCGCCTGGCGAGCGTCCGCGTGGAAGTGGCGGCAGCGCGGGCGAGCTCATCCAGCGTCACCTGCCGGCCGAGGTTCGCGGCGACGAATCGCTCGACCGCGCTCAGCGCCGGGTCCGAGACGCGCAGATGCTCCATCACCATGTACCTTGACTGCGATACGCGCTCGTCGAGCACGAGGTAGCGCGCCACCAGGTGCGCGAGCGACGGGCTCGCGACGCGCGCGAGGATGGCCAACATCAAGTCCGCGTGCGCGAAGGCCGAGCCCGCGGTGAGGATCCCTCCGCTCTCGACGACCATCCGGTCCGAGCGGACGGTGACCTGGGGGAACCGGCGCGCGAACGCGGGCACGAGCCACCAGGTCGTCGTCGCGCTCCGCCCCGCGAGGAGCCCCGACGCGGCGACGACGAAGGTCGCCGAGCACGAGGCCGCGACCACCGCCCCTCTTGCCGACGCTCGCGCGAGGAAGTCGAGGACGCGTACGGTGTCAGCGCGGGAGAGCAGGCGGTCGATGGCGCGCTCGCTGACCGCGGAGAGCCCGGGCACCAGCAGCACGTCTCCCGCCTTCACGCTCCGAAGGCTGAGCGCGCCGTCCACGGAGACGGAGCGCCCCGTCCCCGAGCGGACGGGGTGCCCGTCGAGCGACACCACGCGCTGGCGCAGCGGCGCCGCTCGTCGCGGGAGCGGGGCGAGGCCCGCCTCCGCGAGTCGCGCCGCCGCGGCGACCCCATCAAGGCCAACGCCCAGCGGGCCTTCGGCCACGCCATCCAGGACGACGTGCGTGATCATGCTGGCAAGAATAGACCGAAGCTTGTCGATTCCGCCACTGGCCGGGGACGGTGGATCTTCCGCATCGTCCGGGCATGCGAACTTCCGAGCCTGACCCCACCGCCGACGATCCGCTCGACGACTTCGAGCGACGGTCCATCACCCTCGATTCCGCCACGCGAGCGGTCTACGTCGCCGGTCGCGGCCCCGCGGTCATCGTCATGGCCGAGATGCCCGGCATCAGCCCCCACGTCGCGCGCTTCGCGCGATGGGTCCGCGACGCCGGCTTCACGGTGTACATGCCGTCGTTGTTCGGCAGGGACGGGGCCTACCCGCACGCGGAGGCGGGGCTCGCCGTGATGAAGCGCGCCTGCGTGAGCGCGGAGTTCCGCGCGTTCGCGGCAAACGAATCCAGCCCCGTGACACAGTGGCTGCGTGCGCTCGCGCGGCTCGCGCACGAGGAATGTGGAGGTCCCGGCGTCGGCGCCATCGGCATGTGCTTCACCGGCAACTTCGCGCTCAGCATGATGCTCGAACCCTCCGTGCTGGCGCCGGTCCTGTGCCAGCCCTCGCTGCCACTCGAGGACCCGGGCGCGCTCCAGATCGCCCCCGGGGAGGCCGCGACCGTCAAGGAGCGGCTCGAGCGTGAAGACCTGACGGTGCTCGCCTACCGCTTCCAAGGGGACCGCTACTGCACGGCGCAGCGCTTCGCGGCCTACGCCGCCGCGCTGGGACCGCGCTTCGTCCCCAAGGTGCTGCCTGATTCAGCCGCGAACCCCAGGCCGCCGGCCTTCTTCGAACGGGTGGTGGGCGGGGCACACAGCGTCGTGACGGCGCACCTGATCGACGCGGCCGGAGAGCCCACCCTCGCGGCGCGCGACGAGATCCTGGCCTTCTTCGTCCGGAGGCTTCGTCCAGGTTGAGCGCGGGAGGCCTCGGCGCGGCCTGGGTCGCGGTACATTGCGGGCCGCCCCATGCCGTCCTGGTCCCGACTCGTCCATCGCGCCCCGCCCTTCGCGCGGCTCGCGGCCCTGGCCGCGCTGCTCGCCAGCCGGGCCGCGCTCGCGGACAACCCGCCGCTGACCAGCTCGAACTACGCCATCGACGTGTACCAGGGCCCGGTGCTGGCGCCGGTGCGGGTGTCGGGCCTGGCTGGCGCCTATGCCCCCATCGCCGAGGGCGTCGAGGGCATCACCGTCAACACGGCCGCTCCGGCCGTGCGCTCGCTCTATTCGTCCAAGCACGTCGACTACGACGTGTCGGTGGCCTTCACCTTTCCCAGCTCGCTGCGCGACTCCGACTTCGACAACAACGGCGCGGTGGGCTTCGCCAACGACAACTTCGTCTTCACCCAATTGGGAGGGCTGATCCAGTGGGGTCCCTGGGGGCTGGGCGGCGCCGCGTCGCTCCAGACCTACGCCCTGGGACAGGACGCGAACGGACAGCTCCTCAACCTGGGCATGACCCGCTTCCAGCTCCAGCTCGCTCGCGGCTTCTTCGATGGAGAGCTGGTGGTGGGCGTGGGCCTGCGCGCCGTCTCGCTGGAGATCAACACCGCCGAGGACGCGAACAACAAGCTCGCCAGCATGCTCGGCGCCAACGTGGAGGCCGGTGCCCTCTGGACGCCCATGGACCTGCCGCTGCGCGCCGCGCTGACCCTGCGGGCGCCAGTCCATGGAGGCCTCACTCCAGGCGGACCCGCCACCGCGGATGACGCGGGCAACGTGAAGGTCGCAGGCCTCTACCTGCCCGCCTCCGTCAGGCTCCCCTGGGAGATCGAAGCGGGCATCGCCTGGCAGTTCGGCGCGCGTCCGCTCCAACTGCCGTGGGGCCCGGACCGCGCGGAGCGCTTCAAGGCGCTGCCGCGCTCCAAGCTGCTGCTGACCGGCTCGGTGCTCCTCAGCGGCCCCGTGTCGAATGCCATTGGCTTCGACTCGTTCCTGTCACAGCGGCTGGAGCGCTCGGGGCGGCACCTCTCGGTGTCGCCGCGCATCGGCGCCGAGCTGGAGCCCCTCGAGAACCGGCTCCAGCTGCGCGCGGGCAGCTACCTGGAGCCCAGCCGCTTCGACACCGTCGGGCCTCGCCTGCACGGCACCGCCAGCGCGGAGCTGCGGCTGTTCCAGTGGTCCGTCTTCGGCCTGATGTCGCCCGACACGTCGTGGCGCATCAGCGGCTTCGCCGACGTGTCCCGCCTCTACTTCGGCTGGGGCTTCGGCGTGGGCACCTGGCACTGACGACCGACCAGACCGCCAACCACCAACCAATCAGGCGCCCTGGATGTCTTCCAGGCCCCTGGAAAACCGGGACCTTCAGAATCTCTTAAGGACTCACCACTACAAGCCATGAGCCTGGAAACCTGACTCAGGGGTTGGCGAATGCGGCGACCTGCCGTCCGATGGCTGTGTCTTGGTGTGAGTTGCTCGATGCTGGCGCTCGGCGCCTGTGGTGACGATTCCGACCCTGGGACCTCGCCGGACGCGGGGACCGAGGTCGATGCCGGAGCCCAGGTGGACGCGGGCGCGGGGGACGGTGGCACCACCCCCGCGAACTGCGCCGCCGAAGCGACGCACATCGAGCAGGTGGTCTGCGCGTCCAATGCCTTCCTCGCCACGCTGACGGAGGCGCAGCGGACCTCCGTCCTCTATGCCTGGACGGACGAGGCGGCGAAGACGTACTGGAGCAACCTGCCCGGCGTCACCCGCACCGGCATCACCTGGGGCACGCTCAGCGCCGAGAGCAAGGCGGCCGCGCTGGGCCTCGCCTCCCTCGTCCTCACCTCCGAGGGGTATGCCGACATGACCGGCATCTTCGCGGCGGATGACTACCTCGACGAACAGGGCGGCAGCACCGGCGGCCCTCCCGGCGGCGATGGCGGCATGGGCGGTCCGCCCGGCGGCGACGGTGGTATGGGTGGCCCTCCGGGTGACGGCGGCATGGGAGGTCCGCCCGGCGGTGACGGCGGCACGGGCGGGGGCCCCACGCTCGCCTACTCGTCGGACAACTACATCATCGCGTTCATCGGCACGCCGTCCACGACGGGCAACTGGATGCTCCAGATTGGTGGCCACCACATGGCCTTCAACGTGACGTACATGAATGGCGCGGGCTACCCGACGCCCAACCACCTGGGCGTCGAGCCCAAGTCGTCCTTCACCGTGAATGGCGAGTCCTACGCGCCGCTCAGGGACGACGGCGACGCGATGGTGGCCGTGTACCAGGCCCTGACGCCCGAGCAGCTCGACGCCGCCTACCTGACGGGGACCTTCTCGGACGTGGTGCTCGGGCCCGTGGAGTACGGCACCGGCAGCTACGCCAACGTCGTCTTCCCCGCCCAGCAGGGCGTGCTCGTCTCCTCGCTCTCCGAGAGCCAGCAGGCGCTGGTGACGGCGGCCATCCAGCAGTGGGTGGCGGACTTCGCGCCCGCCATCGCGGATCCGCTCGTCGCGGCGTACACGTCCGCGGACGCCTACGCCCACACCTACGTGGCATGGGGCGGCACGAAGTCCGCGGGCGTCGACGTGGACGTCAACGGCACGTACATGCGCATCGACGGGCCCCGCGTCTGGATTGAGGTCGCGTGCCAGCAGGGCGTCGTCATCCAGAACGCCACGCACTACCACACCATCTACCGAGACAAGCAGACGGACTACGGGAACCAGCTGAGCCAATGAGGGCCACTCCCGCCAGGAGCAGGACGCTGCGTTGGGCATTGGGGCTCGCCGTGCTCCTGGCGGGGGTGTCCGCGCACGCGCACCTCGTGAAGAACACGGCCGTGCTGCTCGACGTGGGGGAGCGCGAGGTCCAGGTGGAGCTCCAGCTGCCCCTGGACCAGCTCGCGCTCGCGCTGACGAAGTCGTTCAGCGCGGTGCCGGCGGACGTCGTCCGCGAGCGGGCACACGCCCTCCCGGCCTACCTCCGGGAGCACTTCGGCGCGACGGCGCCGGACGGCCGGCCCTTCGAGATGGAGGTCGGCGAGGTGGGCGTGCAGCGGGTGGACGACGGGGACTGCCTCGTGGCCCACGTCGCGCTGCGGGCGCCGCCCGGCGCCTCCGCCCGCGTCTTCACGCTCCAGGACACGCTCATCCTGCACGAGGTGATGAACCACCGCGCGCTGGTGTCGGTGCGGCGCGACTTCCACACCGGCCTCTTCGGCGAGGGCCAGGAGCTGCTGGGCGCGGTGACGGCCCAGGCGCCGTCGCTCCGCGTCGACCGGACGCACGGCTCGTGGTGGACGGGCTTCCAGGCCGTCTTCCGCCTGGGCCTGCATCACATCGCGGAAGGGACGGACCACCTGCTCTTCCTGCTCGTGCTGCTCCTGCCCGCGCCGCTGCTCGCTCGCGGGGGCCGCTGGCGCGAGCCGGACGGCCTGGGACGGAGCCTCAAGCGCGTCCTCTTCGTGGTGACGGCCTTCACCGGGGGCCACTCGCTCACGCTGGCGGCGGCCGCCGTGGGCATGCTCCGCCTGCCGGGCCAGCCCGTGGAGGTGCTCATCGCGGTGAGCATCCTCGTGTCGGCGGTGCACGCGGTGCGCCCGCTCTTCCCGGGCCGGGAGCCCGTCGTCGCGGCGCTGTTCGGGCTCGTCCACGGGCTCGCGTTCGCCGCGGTGCTCGCGGGCATGGGCTTCGACTCGGGCGCGCTGGCGCTGAGCATCCTGGGCTTCAACCTGGGCATCGAGGCCATGCAGGCCGCGGTGGTGCTGCTCGTGCTGCCCTGGCTCCTGCTGTGGAGCCGGGGGAAGGGCTTCACCGCGCTGCGCATCGGCGGCGCGGCGGTGGGGGGCGTGGCCGCGTGCGGCTGGGTGCTCGAGCGCGCGCTGGGCCTGAGCACGCCCCTGGATGCCTGGGCGGAGGCCGCGTCGCGGCACGCCTGGGTGGGGCTCGTCGTGCTCGCGGCCGTGGCGGTGGCCGTGTCCCGCCGGAGCGCCCCGTCGCTCATGGGCGGCTGAGCGACCTGATAGGCTCGCGTCTTCCGAAGCACCCGCTTCGGCCAGGGTGAATGAGGACGCGAACGACACACGGCGCTTCAGCTCCATCGGAGCGTCGCCCCTCCCCCATGAGACTCCCGGACTCCCTTCGCACATTCGCACCAGGACGCCGGGTCGCCTGGCTCTGCACCGGCCTCCTGCTGGCCACGTGCAGGGCCCCCGCCCCCGCTCCAGAGAGCCCCTCCATGACGTGGGTGAGCATTCCAGCCTCGGACTCCCGGGTTCAGTACGTGGGCCGGACGTATCGCTCCAACACCGGGGTCGTCTTCTCCCACCCCGGCGTGAC
>JAFADT010000180.1 GCA_023424585.1 Pseudomonadota bacterium | reverse complement strand
GCGCGACACCTCCCGCCGGGCCAGCACGCCCTGGCCCACCGCGCCCGCCGCGGCGAGCGCGGTGAGGCTCGCGACGACGACGGCGCCCCGGTGACGGGCCACCCCCTTGCGCGCGCGGTACGCGGGGCCCGTGCGCGCGAGCACCCGGTCCCCTTCGAGGAACCGCGTGAGGTCGTCCGCCAGCGCCCGCGCGGAGCCGTAGCGTCGCGAGCGGTCCTTCTCCAGGCACTGGAGGACGATGGCCTCCAGGTCCGCCGGGATCGCCGCGTCCAGCTCGCGGGGACGCCGGGGCTCCTGGGTGGCGATGCGTCCGAGCACCTCCAAGCCATTGGCGCCGGTGACAGGCGGCTGGCCGGTGAGCAGGTGATACAGGGTGGCGCCCAGGCTGTAGACGTCCGCGCGCCGGTCCAGCCGGGTGACCTCACCGCGGGCCTGCTCGGGGGCCATGTACTGGGGCGTGCCCAGCACGGTGCCCGTGGCGGTGGCGGCGTCGTCGCTGCTCCAGTCGCGCGCCAGGCCGAAGTCCATGACATAGGGGCGCAGGGCGCCGTCGTCGCCGCGCTCCACGAGGATGTTGGAGGGCTTGAGGTCGCGGTGCACGAGCCCGGCCAGGTGGGCCGCGTGCACGCCCAGCGTGGCGTCGCGGAGCACGAGCGCCTTCTGCTCCACGGACAGCGCGCCGGCGAGCGTGTGCAGCGGCGCCCCCGCGATGTACTGCATGGCGATGTACGCGCGGCCCTGGACCTCGCCGACCTCGTACACGCGGCAGACGCGCTCGTGGTCCACGCGGGCCTGGGCGCGGGCCTCGGAGATGAAGCGGCGGGACAGCTCGGGGTCCTCGTCGCGCACGAACTTCAGCGCCACGTCGCGGTGCAGCCGCAGGTCCCGCGCCAGGAAGACGCGCCCCATGCCGCCCTGGCCCAGGAAGCGCAGCGGCCGGTAGCGCGTCCAGTGCGGCACCGGGAACGCGGGACCGTCCACTCCCGCGGCGGGCGCGGCGCCCGGAGGCAGCGTGTCGTCGGCGGTGCCCTTTCGCGCGCCGCCATCCGGAGGCGGGGGGGGCTCCGCCTCCACCGCCATGCTCCGGCGCAGCGACGCGAGCGAGTCCGCGTTGAGCCGCCCCTGCTCCACGAGCAGCTGCAACGGGGAGACGCCACGTCGCGCCGCCTCCTCGCGCAGGCGCTCCACGTCCTCGCGGGAGAGGAGGCCCTCGGCCAGGGCCATGCGCAGCTCCGCTTCGTTCGTCTCAAGCACGCCAGCACGCTCCCATCGCCCGGGAGCGTACCGGAGCCCCGCGCTTCGGCCCACGGCGCCGCGGCGCGACTTGCGGTGCCCGACCGCCCGTTCCCAAGATGCGCGCATGAGCTCCGAGTGGGTCCTGGAAACGCCGCAACCGCCGCCGGACGCCCGCATCGCCTATGGCGAAGCCCCGCAGCAGTTCACCGAGCTGCGCAGGCCCAGGGGCAAGGGCCCGCACCCCGTGGTCCTCTTCGTCCACGGCGGCTTCTGGCGCGCGGAGTACGGCCTGGAGCATGCGGGCCACCTGTGCGCGGACCTGACGAAGCGAGGCTTCGCCACGTGGAGCGTGGAGTACCGGCGCGTGGGCCAGGACGGCGGCGGCTTCCCCGGCACCCTGGAGGACGTGGCCGCCGCGGCGGATCACCTGCTGAGCGCGGCCCCGTCGCTGGGGCTGGACCTGTCCAACGTGGTGGCCATGGGGCACTCCGCGGGCGGGCACCTGGCCATGTGGCTCGCCGCGCGGCACCGCCTCACGCCGAAGCAGGCGCTGTACCGCGACGCACCCCTGAAGCTGAAGGGCGTGGTGTCCCTGGCCGGCGTGCTGGACCTCGCCCAGGGCGCGGCGCTGGACCTGGGCAAGGGCATCGTGAAGACCTTCATGGGCGGCGCCCCGGAGCAGGTCCCCGAGCGCTACGCCGTCGCCTCGCCCGCCGCGCTCCAGCCGCTGAAGCTGCCGCAGGTCCTCCTCCACGGCACCGAGGATGACACCGTCCCCCTCGAGGTCAGCGAGGGCTTCCACGCGAGAGGCGTCCAGCAGAAGGACCCGGTGCACCTGGTGCCCCTGAAGGGCGCGGGCCACTTCGAGCTCATCGACCCGCGCTCCCAGGAGTGGCCGCGCGTGGTGCAGGCCGTGCGCACCCTGCGCTGATCATCCGGTGCCACCGCGCTGCCAGGAGGGGTGGAGCGCGCGCCTGGGAGGGGGGCGGCGGGCCTGATGGCCGGCGCCGCCCACCTGTCCCTCCAGGCGCGCGACCGCCAGCGCTAGAAGAGGTTCCAGAGGTACTGGTTGGTCACCTCGTGGTGGAACTGGATCTCCGCGTCCTTCACGCGCGTGCCCAGCTGCTTGGGGCAGCGGTCCGCGGAGGCCACCTTCAGCTCCGCGTACTTGCCCTGCACCTGCTCACCCAGCGCCTGCGCGATGAACTGGCTGCCCTTGAAGAAGCGCACCGCGTCGTAGATGTTGTCCGGCAGGAAGCGCGTGCGGCTGCGCTTGGTCTCCGCGTCCTCCTGCGGCTGCGGCCCCTCCAGGCCCGTCTTCAGCAGCGTGTAGAGGACCATGTACGGGTTCGCGTCCGGCGCCACCGAGCGGCACTCGATGCGCGCGCTGCGCTCGTTGCCGAACGGGATGCGCACCATGGCGCCGCGGTTGTTCGCGGAGGCCTTGATCTGGTTGGGCGCCTCGTAGTGCGGGTCCAGGCGGCGGTACGAGTTCACGCTGGAGTTGAGCACCAGGCAGATGTCGTTCGCGTTGGTGAGGATGCGGTCGATGAAGTCCCAGCCCATCGCCGACAGGCCGTCCTGGCCGCCCTTGTCGTAGAACAGGTTCTTGTTGTTCTTCGACAGCGACATGTTGATGTGCATGCCATTGCCGTTCACGCCCGTGACGGGCTTGGGCAGGAAGCTGGCCGTCAGCCCCTGCTGCGCGGCGACCTGGCGGCAGAGCAGCTTGTAGAGCTGGATCTGGTCGGCGGAGACCAGCGCCTCGCTGTACGAGAAGTTCATCTCGAACTGGGAGGGCGCCACCTCCGGGTGGTCCTTCTCGTTCTGGAAGCCCATGGCGCGCTGCGCCTCCGCGGCCTTGTCGATGAAGGTGCGGAGCCCGTCGCCCGGCAGCGCGTGGTAGTAGCCGCCGATGGAGATGAACTCGAACTTGCCCTCCTCGTGGTAGTGGCGCTCGGCGTCACGGCCCTTGAAGAGGAAGCCCTCGATCTCCGGCGCCGCGTGGAACACGGTGCCGTCCTTCTGGAACAGCTGCTCGGTGGCGCGCTTGAGCTGGCCGCGCATGTCCGAGGCGTACGGCGTGCCGTCGCGCTCCAGCACCTCGCAGAACGCCAGCACCTTGCCGGGGCCGAAGACGTCGGACGGCAGCCAGTAGAACGCGCCCCAGTCCACGTTCAGGCGCAGGTCGCTCTCCGCCTGCGCGGAGAAGCCGCGGATGGAGGAGCCGTCGAAGGTGAGGTTGTCCGCGCTCTTGAGGAGGAACTTCTTGTCGTAGTCCAGCATGTGCAGCCGACCTTCCAGGTCGGTGAAGCACACGGTGATGGCCTTGATGCGCTTCTCGTCGGCCAGGTACTTGAGGCGCTCCTCGCGAATCTTGTCCGGCGACTCACGGCGGAGGCGCTGTTCCTTCACCCGGAGGTTGAGCTCCTCCAACTCGTCGTAGGGAATCTCCAGGAAGTCCCGCAGCGGCTTCTGCTCCATGGTCCTGCCTCCAGGCGTGTCCCCGGTTCCGGAATACCGGCGAGGGCACCAAAGTCACAGGCGCAGGTATTTACATTCCATGAATCGAAATCAAGCCTAATTTTGGCGAACTGAAGGCTAAAGATTGTGTCCGGCCACTCACGCATGCCTGAACGTCAAGGGACGGGGTGCCCGATGCCCCGGCCAGTGGACACTGCGCGCCGCACTGCGTTGGCGGCGTGTCCGCCTTCGGACGTCCGGGCTCACGGGAGGGGGACGAGGCCCTGTTCCGGGAGCGGGGTCCCGGCGGGCCAGAGCACGTAGGCGGCTCCCCGGGAGTGCTGCCAGGCGCGCCACAGCTCGGCGCGGGGGTAGGTGGCGTGGGTGGTTTCGTTGGAGTCGAAAGCAGGATCGTTGACCACGACGTCGCCCTTGTCGGTGAAGCCCTTCACGACGATGAGGTGGCCGTCGGTGCGGCGGGAGGCGCCGCCGGGCAGCTCGCCGGGCTCGTAGGCGATGCTGATGCTGACGGGGATGCCGGCGGCGATGAGGCGCTCCACGGGGGCGAAGGAGTCGAAGCGGGCGACGAGCCCGTGCAGCGCGCCGCCGGCCATGCTGGCGGCGTAGGCGGTGTTGAAGGCCCAGTTGCCGGTGCCCCGGTAGACCCAGTCATAGGTGTGGGCGGCGGCGGTGGGCACGGGGTGCTCCAGGTCCGCGCGGCCCAGCTTCCGGCTCCAGTAGCCGAGCAGCATGGTGGTGGACGTGGGGGAGCACCAGACCTCGCCGCCGTCGGGGTAGATCATCTGCGAGTAGCCCGGCACGTCGAGCACGACGCCCCAGGCGGTGTGGTCCGACGCGAGGTCCTTGGGCGTCCGGCGCGTGTCGGTGACGGCGGCGGCGAGCGCCCGGACGCGGGGGCGCGAGTCGGGGCGTTCGGAGAAGAGGTGGACGGTGACGCGCAGGGCGTCCGCGCGGCGCTTGAGGTTGAGGGTGTCGGTGAGGACGGTGCCGTCGGCGTCGCCCTGGCCGTCCACGCTGTGGCGCGCGACGGTGGAGGCGTCGAAGGCCCAGATGCCCAGCTCGTAGTCCTGGGTCCAGGTGCCCTCGATGCGGGCGGAGACGGTGAGCTTCACCCAGGTGCCGGGAGGTGTCTGGGCGTCGAAGGACGGCACCACGCTGTCGAAGCCGCCGGGGACGGGTTGGACTTCAGAGGTGGCGGTGCCGACGCGGAAGGTGCCGCCATTGTAGAAGCTGCCGCCGTCGAGCCAGCCGCCCGCGGGGAACGGGTCGGTGCCCTCCTTCGCGGTGGCGGGGTCGAGCTCCAGCGCGCCCTCCGCGGTGACGCGCGTGCCGTCGCGGGAGAAGCGCGCGAGGTCGCCCGCCACGGACGTCTTCTGCCACAGGCGCGCGGGCGAGCCGGTCTCTGGAGTCTGCGCGTCCGGAGGCGGTGAAGGCGGCGAGGAGGCGCAGGCCCAGAGGCAGGTGGCCAGCAGGACGGCGGAGAGGACGCGAGCGCGGGCGTTCACGTGCGCGATTGTCGCAAACGCTCACAGGGGGTCTCAAGTCGGATTCCTTGAAAGTCCTGCCGGGCGGACAGATGCGGGCCCTGGGGGCTGGAATGTCAGACGCGGCGGGTAGCGCGCCGTGCGCGACCCGGTGGGGTCGCGACGATGCACCACGCCTCGCTCTCCACGAGCGACAAGCCCAGCAGCGGGATCGATTCCGCATCGCCCGGGAGCTGCCCTGCTGCGGAAGGCTCAGGGACTGACACAGGCGCGGCTCTCCGTCATGTCAGGTGTGCCCCAGCGCGAGAGCAGCAGGCTCGAGTCCGGAAGGGCGAATGCCACTGAGCTGACGCTGTTCAGGGTGGCCCATGCGATGGGCCATGCGTTCCGGCTGGAGCCTGTCGGGCGCGGCCCTCGCCGTTCCGTGGCCGCGAAGAAGGGCCGCACCGCGCGGAAGCGCGCGACCCGGTCACGCGAGCTCGGGCCCGCGTGACTGGCGGTGTTGGCTCTTTGTGGTTTGAACGCGTCACACCTGCCAGGGTCCGTGAGGAGCAGGTGGCCTACGCCCAGAGGTCCTGCTCCAGCGTGTCCAGCAGCGCCAGCGCCGCCTCCGGCGTCGGCATGCCCGCCTCCGTGATGATGCTCGCGTCGAGCGGCACCGCGACCTCTTCACGCAGCAGCGCCACCGCGCGCTTCTGCGCCTCCTTCACCGCGGCCCGCTCCTCCTCGGAGAGGCGCGGCCGGGCCCACTGGTCGATGTCCCAGGACAGCGCCGCATGCCGCGTCTCATCCTCCGCGATGCCGACCATGGCCTGACGCACCTCCAGGTCGCGCGCGTGCAGCGCCTGGTGGTGCGCGAGCAGCGCGCCATACGTCTCCCGCACGCAGCCCTCCACGGCGTTCTCCAGCGCCACGTCCACCAGCGAGCGCAGGGGCAGCTCCTCCACCACCGGGCGCTGGGGCGTGCCGCCGAAGCGCCTCGCGATCCGCTCCGTCACCCGCGCGTGCATGACCTCCTCCATGGCGCTGCGGCGTGCCGCGTCCTGGAGCCCCAGGTCCGCGCCGTGCAACGCCAGCTCATCGCGCAGCCGCAGGAAGGCGTGCACGGACGCCGCCTCCAGGCGCGCCGCGTCCGCGAAGTAGCGCCCCAGCGCCTCCGCGCTCTCGCGCGCCTCCGCGACCTGGAGCCCCGCCGGCCGCCGGCCGATGTTGCAGTGGGGGCTGCCCTTCTCCAGGACGTGCTTCTCCACCGCGCTCACCTCGCCAGAGGTGGAGACCCGCACCCGGTGTTGCGTGAGCGCCGTGTTGGGACCGCACGCGTAGCCCTGCGTGCCGACGACGTCGAAGCTGCCGTCCTCGTTCTTCTTCACCGCGCCCTGCTTCAGCTCGGAGCAGCTCAGGTCGTAGCCCGCCGCGAAGGCCCGGAGCGCGGCCTCCTCCGCCGTGTCGACCGTGCCCAACAGGCCCTGCACGGCCTCCTCGGTCGTGTACGTCGTCACGGTGTCGCCGGACGTCGCGAGCAGGAAGAACTCCTCGCAGGAGTCGATGCAGTCGCGATGAAAGCCCTGCTCGGTGGTCGCGTCCGCCACGGCCGCCTGGCAGGTGGGGACGTCGGTGGCGGTCGCGCAGGGCTGCCCCGATGACGAGACCTCGGAGGACCTCGGGTTTTCCAGCCAGGGGGAGAAGGACCGGAGCTGGACGAAGTCCTGCGCGGAAGCGGGCGTCAGGTTTCCGAGCGAGAGGCGGCCCGCCTCGCACGCGACCTGCGAGAAGCCCGTCAGGTCCGTGCTGTTCCCCAGGTTGACGCCGCAGCCCGCGAGCACCAGCGGCGTGGCGAGCGAGGCATGCAGGGCCCGCGAGAAGAGACGGCGCAGTCGATGGATGTGCACGGAGGGCAGCTCCCCAAGAAGGTGTGTCCGTGCGCCAGAGCAATGCGGATGCCAGGACCCCTCTAGAGGGAAGCCGCGCTGCCACGGTGCTCCGGAACCCCCGGGAATGATCAGATTCCTGAGGGGGCCGCCTCATTTCCTGACGCGTGTGCCCGGATGGCCCGGACGCGACGGGGGAGGTCACCAGGGCGTTTGCCGGATGTCAGACCGAGTGGATAGCGTGCAGCTCATGCCGGACATCCGCCTGCCTGCCGAAGCGAAGTACAAGAACGAGCTGGACGCACTCGCCGCGCATGACGACAAGCCCCGCCCACCGGGTTGGGCGCTGTCGCCTCGCGCCGTGGAGACGTACATCCTGGGCAGCCCCAAGCCCGTGGGCGGCGTCGCCATCACGCCCAAGTACGTGGGCGACAAGGGGCTCATCCAGGTGTGCATCGCCACGCTCGCGTCGGACCGCGCGCTGATGCTCGTGGGCGAGCCGGGCACCGCGAAGAGCTGGCTGTCCGAGCACCTCTCCGCGGCCATCAGCGGCACGTCCGCGCTCGTCGTCCAGGGCACGGCGGGGACCAGCGAGGACCACATCAAGTACTCGTGGAACTACGCGCTGCTGCTCGCGCAGGGCCCCACGCCCGCGGCCCTGGTGCCGTCGCCCATCCTGCGCGCCATGCGCGCGGGCAGGTTCGCCCGCTTTGAAGAAGTGACGCGCACGTCGCCGGAGATTCAAGACTCGCTCATCTCCATCCTGTCGGAGAAGCAGGTGTCGGTGCCGGAGCTGGGAGAGGTCACGAGCGCCCAGCGCGGCTTCAACCTCATCGCCACCGCGAACACGCGCGACCGCGGCGTCAACGAGATGAGCGCCGCGCTCAAGCGCCGCTTCAACTTCGTCACCGTGCCGGTGGTGGAGGACCTGGAGCAGGAGATCCAAATCGTCACCAAGCGCGAGGCGGAGCTGCGCACGGACTACCAGGTGGGCGTGCCGCCGCCGGAGGAGCTGTCGCGCGTGCTGCTGACGCTCTTCCATGAGCTGCGCAAGGGCGTGACGAAGGATGGAAAGACGAAGGTGCGCACGCCGGGCGCGGTGCTGTCCACGGCGGAGGCCATCAGCGTGCTCTTCAACAGCTCCATCCTCGCGCAGCAGTTCGGCTCCGGGACGGTGACGTCGCAGGAGCTGGCGGCGTCGCTGGTGGGCGCGGTGGTGAAGGAGCAGGAGGACGACGTCAAGGCGCTGCGCGAATACATGGAGACGGTGGCCAAGGGGCGCACGGGCCCGTGGAAGGAGCTCTACACCGCCAGCAAGAAGCTCTTGAGGGGCTGATGGACCTGGCACTGCTCTCCCGGGTGCAGCACTTCCCGGTCCGTCACCACTCGCCGCGCACCACCGCGGTGCTCCTGAAGTGGCTGGAGCGCGTGAAGCCCGCCGTCGTCCTGGTGGAGGGCCCCTGCGACGCGACGGCGCTGGTGGACGTGCTGTGCGACGCGCAGACGCGGCCGCCCGTGGCCATCCTGGGCTACCGCACGGACGGCACCCCGTCCTCGTCGCTGTGGCCCTTCGCGGCGTACTCGCCGGAGTACCAGGCGCTGAAGTGGGCCCGGGCGAACGGCGCGCGGGTGGAGTTCATCGACATCCCGGTGGGCGTCAGCCTCGCGGTGGACCGCCAGGCGCCCGGGCTGGGCGTGGAGACGGAGGAGGCCGAAGCGCACGCGCCGGACCCCGACGAAGCCGTGCCGCTCACGGAGGCGTTCGCGCGCTCGCAGGGCTACCGCTCCTTCGAGGAGTTCTGGGAGGCGGCCTTCGAGGCGCCGGACTGGAGCCCGGAGCAGTTCCGGCCGGTGCTCACCGCCTGGGCGGACGTGGTCAACGCCGGGCCCCGGCAGGCCTACCACCGCCAGCGCGACGCCTTCATGGCGCGCAAGGTGCTGGAGGTGGTGGGGCGCGGCGTGGCGCCGGAGCAGGTGGCGGTGGTGGCGGGCGCGGCGCACACCGCCGCGTTCCTCGCGGGGGACGTGGACCCGAAGGAGGAGGCGAAGCTGCCTGCGGGCGGGCCGTGCGCGGTGACGGTGATTCCGTACAGCTTCCCGCGCCTGGCGGAGCAGCTGGGGTACGGCGCGGGCAACCGGGCGCCGCACTTCTACCAGAAGGCCCACGAGGCGGACTGCGACTTCCGGCGGGCCACGCTGGAGGTGCTGCTGGACTTCGCGGCGCACCTGCGGATGCGCGGCTTCTCCGCGT